>JBFFIY010000122.1:0-15314 GCA_041556195.1 Enterobacterales bacterium | reverse complement strand
TTTTGCTATGATAGCTACGCTTATTCATTGTGGGAATACCTCCAACGTTATAAGGAGCTTTAAGTTTAGCTGCTTATTTTTGAGGGTTCCCACACTAAATTTCTCTTTACTATAGCTGAGGTTAAATAAAGGCCATCGCAAAAACTCGATGGCCATTCAATGCTTAATTACCTAAAACATTAGTTGCTTTTTTCTTGGATGCCTTTGCGGCTTTCTTTTCTTTTGCTGTTAAAAGCGGTTTCTTTTTAGCATTTTTTTTACTATCTTGTCCTTTACTCATGATGCTCTCCACTTGTTGTAACGTCATAAACCTAAAGCTAGTTTGAGCCAACCTAAGGACTGTTGTTACCAGTGACTTCCATTCAAACAGTCAAGTCAATGCGTAACAATATCAGTATGCCCCTATAGACGAACAATTGATAGGAATAGCTTATATTAGCTATTTTTTATGTGCATTAATGTCTCTTATTGAAGCATAAGGAGACAAGCATAAGTAGACGACAAGCATAAGTAGACAGTCAGTTTAATTGTTGGTTTAATTGGTTTGTTTAATTGTTCGTACCGCCCCCTGTTTAATGATTTTTAACAGAGGCGACAACTACCCTTATTCCACCTTTATCTTGTACTACTTTGTCATTCATAATAACTAAAACTAATTATCAATGATGTCTCTTTAACAACTCCTGCAGGGTTTTAAAGTCTAATTTGTTAACCATTGCCACTACAGTGTTTGCCAACTCTGGCTTGTGTTCTTCAATATGCTTCGCCACTTCAAGAACATGCTCAACATCCAGCGCAAAGACGGCATCAGCCAGCTCTGTCAATGTCTCATCCGCAAGTGTCTCCAGATCCATGACATTTAATTGCAAATCTTTATCTTTTGTCTCAAATGGCTCCATAATATCATGCGTTTGTAACTCTTCTGGCTCAAAATCAGCCTCAGTTGACAGTTGCACGGGAAGACTAATATGGAATATTGTTCCCTTGCCCTGCTCGCTCTCAAGATTAATTTCCCCCCCCATTAACTCCAGAAAACGTTGTGCCAGAGTGAGGCCCAAGCCTGTGCCGGTTTGATCATCCTGCTCTCCCACTTGAAAAAATGGCAGGAAGATATGCTGTTGAAGCTCGATAGGGATGCCAATGCCACTATCTTCTACATCACAGTTCAGTTTAACATTGCCATCTCTATCTGAAGGCTGACTACTAAGACGCAGTCTGACTCCCCCCGATTCCGTGTATTTTATCGCATTGTTGATAGTAGCGATCAGGATCTGTTGCAGTTTCTCATAATCACTATTGATAAACTTAGGAATTTCTGAGCCATATTCGACATTAAAGGCAATATTTTTTGCCTTGGCAGCCAACAGCCCTTTATCAATAACATCCCCTAGCAGTTTGCTTAGATCAAGTGTCTCTAATTTAAGGCTGGTCCGTCCATCTTCCAGACTCGACATAGCCAGCACATCATTGATCAGGGACAGCTGAAGAACTCCGTTATGATGTATAAGATTAAGATATTCCCGATATTTGGCTGAAATCGTGTGATCTTCAAGCATCTCTCGTGAAAAACCAAGCACCGCATTGAGTGGTGTACGAAACTCATGACTCATATTAGCAATAAAGATCCCTTTGGCCTTATTGGCCTCTTCTGCCGCCTCCTTTGCTTCCTCTAACTCAGCTGTCCGCTCCAGCACTCGCTGCTCCAGCATCTGGCTATAATGCCTAACTTTTTCCTCACTCTGAATCAGCTGCTTACTCAGTCGCCAGCGGTCCAGATTAAAATGAATCATGCGTTCCAAAATCAGGTCAGATAATTCGCTTTTCGGCAGGCAGTCCTGTGCTCCCTTATTGATAACACTCATAAGTGTTTCACGGTCATCTAATGAAGTAAGCACCACGACAGGACCGTACTGGTTCAACGATTTAATGCTCTTCATCGACTCGACGACACTGCTATCATCAAGTGAAAGATCGAGAAAGATTATGTCAAAGTCAGCCGAATCTAACAGCTGCTTTCCCTTTTGCATTGAAGGTGTTGTGGTCACTTCGGCACTGGCATAACCCGTCATGCCCAGGTAGCTCAGGAATATCTCTTCATGATCAGGGTTATCTTCGAACATCAATATTCTGATGGATTCATTCATGGTTTATTGAGTTTCTCAAAGATCAGCCTGTGTTGGTCCAGCGACCAGTAATCGATAATTTTGGCAATGACGGAACCAAAATTGCCAAGTTCCATAGGTTTTTGTATATAACTGTTTGCACCTCGTATCATGGCTTTATCAACATCTGTTGCCACGTTTGAAGTGGTAAACATCACAACCGGAATCTTTTTTAGCGTTTCATCCGATTTAAGCCGGGCAAGGACTTCATGGCCGCTATATTTAGGAAGTTTGATGTCGAGCAGAACCAGCCAGGGATAGGCTCCATTACTCAGAGCATGCTCTTTTACGATATGGTTGATGGCAGCTTCGCCATCGCTCAACCAGACCACATTGATATCTGGGGCATGATCGGTGATATGGAATTGTGTGATTTCAGCATGATCTTTGTCGTCCTCAATCAGTAAAATAGTTCTCTTGGTCTGTTCGCTCATTCACTGTCCTCCTCATTTTTGCTAAAACTGAGCCAGAAGGTCGCCCCCTCTCCAGGGCTGGATTCTACCCATATTTTCCCATTGTGGAATTTCATTACCTTTGCAGCTACAGCCAGGCCAATACCGGTTCCCTCAGTCTCGGGATCCAGGCGGTAAAACAGCCCGAAAATCTTCTCATGATACTCTTCGGGTATTCCTGGGCCATTATCCCTGAACCAGACAAGATAAGCGTCATCATGCTCTTTTGAGCCAATAGAGAGAACAGATCCAGCAGGGTTGTATGCATATTTCAGCGCATTACTCAGCATATTTTCAAACAGCTGCAGTATGCGGCTCTCGTTGGCATAAATCACAGGTAGCCCGGGCTCAATCTGCATCGTGAATTCGGCCTTTTCAATCTGTTGGGAATGGACTTCATGGAATGAGGCCAGTAGCTCGTTCAGATCGATATCTATTTTATCCATATCGACACGACCGACGCGGCTGAGGTCAAGCAGATCGTTAATCAGTTGCCCCATTCTCTCATTCGATTTGACTACCCGATCCAGCTTCTCAACCGCCTCTTCCAGCTTGCCTTGTGCCGCCAGTTTCTGAATGATACCGATAAAACCCATGCTGGTGACTAGCGGCGACTTAAGATCGTGCGACACAGTATAAACAAACTGTTCAAGTTCATCGTTGGAGCGCTCCAGTTCCTTTTTATTGCCCTCTAACTCTTTGGCCAGCTGTTTTTTATGATCCAGCAATTGCTCGGTCTGTCGGTTTTTCTCCTTAAATACACTTGCGGCTCTGGTCAGGTGTCCGATTTCATCATCAGCTTCATAAACCGGGATTTCTGCATGGTGTGAACCCTTCGAAAGGGCTCTGAAGGCTGTGGTCAAACTCACGATAGGATTTGTAATACTGCGTCCGATCAATAGCGAGAGTATCACTACAAGCAGCAGAGAGATACCGATGGCAACAACAAGAGTGCCGATAACCTGCTGCAGCATTGAAAATGTTCCCTGCTCAATTTCTCCCATCTCCTGACTGATTTGCGCAGACATTAGTTTTGCATTGTAAAGCACTTCATAGGCCTCTGCCGCCATCACTACATTTACCAGAAAAAGATAACCGCGGGTACGCGCCACTGCTTCGAGGAAAACACGCTCATATTCGACAACTTCCTTCATGGCTGGTCTGATATGATCCATAGCGGCTTTTGAAGTGTCATTGGCCTCAATTTTTTGCAGGCGTTTGCGAACCTCAGCCAGATTCTCTTTTGCCTCTCCAATATATTGAGGATCAAGCGAATCGAAGTAGCGCATGGCATTTTTTTCAACCAGCAGCAGCGTATTAAGAATGCGCTCATCCTGCAGAAGGCTTGTATGATCTTCATGGTTAGAAATCAGCTTTATATAAGAACGAAGATGTTTTTCTGCATCGGAAGCGGATGTTCTTATATCGTTATAAACAAGCCTGTGTTGCAACTGTTTTTGCTTCTGCAGTTGCTCGAATGTGCTCATATAAGCTTTCAGGTGCGCTCTGATCTTCTTGATATATTCTGATTCATGTTCTGAACTCTTTTGAAGCGTATCGGACATACCACGATAAAGCTCATGCACCTGCTCAGCTGCACTGCCGTGTGCCTCATAGGTATAAATAAGAGCCTGGCGCTGGATTTCGGATACATCGCGTGCCAGCAGCAGTCCCAACTGTGCACTGTTTGAAGAATTGACAAAAATTCTGAAGTTTGTCGAGACAAGATTGAAAGTGCCATACGAGAAGACGGCAATGGCCGTTGCAACAAGGCCAACCGAGATGAAACCTGCAAAAATTTTATGTTTTAGTTTCAACGAGCCAAACATAGGGCTTCTCATGACAACACGAATTCGTTCCACTTCAAGAGCGTATATTCGTAGCTATCCATTACAGTGTTCCAGATAGCCACATTTTCGAAGCGATTAATATATGAACCACCGGTGCGAATTTCACCCAGCTGAACAGAGATATACCCATCGGTACCGCGCAATGGTTCACTGGCAGGTTTTCCTGCGTACCAGTAGTTCCATTCAGGCTTGGACATATGGGCTCTTGAGCGTTCAGGGTTTGAAATATAATAACCCTGTCTTGCGATAAATGCGCCGGGCCAGCCCGAAAGCCACCAGTTCATAAATTCATAGGCGGCCTCTTGACGTTCACCTGTCGATTCACTGGAGAGACACATCACGCCATGCCAGGCGCGATACCCCTCCCTGGGTGCTGCATATATACATGGTATGCCCATGCCCTTGAGTGCGCTGACACCGGGTGAGAACATACTCTGAATCACCACCTCGCCGGATTTCATTAAATCAACCGAGTGGGGTACGGAAGACCAGACGCCCCTGAAATGGCCTCGTTTTTTGAAATCGACGAGGATTTTAAATAATTCATCCACCTCAGGACGGGTCATATTTCCCATATTCTTAAACTCCATCAGCCCCTGAGCTTTTGCTGCAAGTGCGGCATCGAAAAGGCCGATAGTCGGCGCATTCACAAGAGCTACCTTGCCCCTGTATTGCTCATCCAGAAGCCAGCCCCAGCTTTCAGTTTCATAGGGGACTCCCTTAGGGATAACAGCCGAGTTATAACCATACGAATCGGTATTGTGCACATAGGGCAGAAAACTGATCTCTCCGGTATGCCTCGAACCCAGTGAGCCATCCGGCTGTACGTTGAGAAGCTTGTAAGGCGCATCGCCAAGTCCAATCTTGGCATTGGGTGAAATTCTCCCCTTTTTGGTCAGATCATTGATCTCATCCCAGTATGTAAGCTTATTGGTCGAGATCGGCTGAATGGCATTCGCCTGCCAGAGTACATTGATGCTGTTAGACCACTGTTCGTACAGATCAAACGATGAAGGATCGGCCGAAGCTCGAAGCAGCACCTCTGCACTGCCGCCGGGATAAAATTCGATGTTAATGCCAAGGTCTTGCTCGGCCTGTTTTCGTATCTTTTCCTGCAACGTCACATGCGTGCCCACCACTTTGATGGTAGGGCGGCTATCGCGGGCACGGATAATGTTCGGAAAAGCCAGAGTTGCAGCTGCGCCCAGCACAAGGGAGCCACTTTTTTTCAAAAAATCGCGTCTGTCAGCTTTTACATGTATTTCGTAACCCATTTAACCTCCTTTTTCATAAAATATCGCAAGCTGCAATTTATTCAGCAATGCGTTTTTCTCCATCGACGACAGCAAATTTAAAGCCGTATTAGCTGTCTGAGAATTTTACTCATAGTGATTTCTAACTTATACCCGTGAAACCTGCATTTCCAGGTATCACGGGTATATATATCGAAAATATTCACGTTGTTATAGATCACAATACTGGCAGCTCAATAATAAAAGTAGCTCCCTTCCCACAGCTAGACTTGACGTGCAGTTGTCCACCATACTCATCGTGGATGAAGAAGACGGGGAGAGCAAGCCCCGTGCCTGGATCTCCTCATCCATCGCTGGATCGTTATCCTACATCTCAATGCGGATGTTGCCATTATAACTGCCGCTATGAACTGTGATTTTGGGTGGTTCTTTCTTGTTAATCTGTTGCTGCAGCGTTTGAACCGCATTGTGCAACAGATTGATCAGAATCTAAAAGATAAGAAAACCAATGATACTTATAAATATAGGATACTCAATGGCACTTTTCAATTTATAAACTGAAAATGGTATTGTTTTGTTCATTAAAATCAGGTAGAAAATGTGGGGTATTATTAATGGAAGTGATCAAATGGACTAAACAGGCTGTTTGGGTGGAATTTTATACATTTTCGAAAGAGTAACCCCAGTACACTACTCGCTAAATTCAGGAAAACTGCAGCATCAGTTAGAAAGGGAAAAATAATAGGGCATCCTATTCTTGATGATGAAATAAATTTTTTGATGTTTAAAAATTATTGATGATTTTAGGTTAAAACAATGGCACATGGCACATGGCACATGGCTCTAAGCTAAAAGCTAAAAGCTAAAAGCTAAAAGCTAAAAGCTAAAAGCTAAAAACTAAAAACTAAAAACTAAAAGCTAAAAGCAGCAGCGCATAACAAGCCAATCAACTAAGCACCTTCGGAACTGTGATCTTGCATCCATCAAGTTGAGTTCTTAGTCAGTCAGAGTAAAGAACACTTTTTATTTACAAGACAAAAATCGTACTGTGGATTCCATTTCATCAAGAACTTCTTGAATGCATTCTACCGCTTTATCAATATCTTTTTGCGTTGTTGTGTAATCCAACGAAAAGCGAACGGAACAATGGGCTTCTTCAATTGATTTTCCCATAGCTATTAGTACGTGGGTTGGATCTGGTGATCCGGCTTTACAAGCTGAGCCCGATGATAAAGAAACGCCATGTTGGTCGAGGGCCACTACCATTGATTCTCCACGAAGTCCTGGTAAAGTCAGGTTTAATGTATTTGGCAGCCTTGCATCTAGCGGTCCATTTAAAGTGGCATTTGGAATAACCTCCAGAATTTTTTGATGTAATCGCTCGCGTAAATCAAGTAACTCGCTCTGGTGCTCAAGATCTCTAATCGCAAGCTCAGCCGCTTTACCCAGACCAACGATCCCGGCAACATTTTCAGTGCCTCCGCGAAGTTGTCCTTCTTGCTTACCACCATGAATAATCGGGTCTATTTCAATTTCTTTGCGTTTATATAAAGCGCCCACGCCTTTGGGACCATGAAATTTATGCCCGGAAAGGGTTAATAAATCAACGCCAAGGGCTTCAACGTCAACTGCAATTTTACCTACAGCTTGTACCGCATCGCAATGGAAAATTGCATTTTTCTGATGGGTGATTTCAACCAGTTTGCGTATCGGTTGAATTGAGCCTACTTCATTATTAGCCAGCATGATTGAGACTAAAATGGTGTCGTCTCTTAATTTGGAAGTTAATTCATCTGGCGAAACTAACCCGTGCTGGTTAACATCCAGATAAGTCACTTCAAAACCTAATTTTTCTAAAAACTGGCAACTTTGTAATATTGCCGGATGCTCAATTTTTGAAGTGATGATATGTTTTCCGCAGTCCATATACTTAAACGCAATACCTTTAATAGCCAGGTTATCCGCTTCGGTGCCACTGCCGGTAAAAATTATTCTTTTGGGTAAGGTGTTTAACAAATTCGCGACATTTCGACGAGATTTATCTATTGCTATTTTTGCCTGTTTTCCTAAATCATAAATACTTGAAGGATTGCCCATCTGTTCTGTCAGGAAAGGTAACATGGCATTTTTTACTTCTTTTGCAATCGAAGTTGTCGCGTTGTTATCTAAATAAACCCGTTGATTTTCTCTTTTTGCTTGTGAAACATTTACGCTTTCAACCTTCACTTCCGACATATCTTTACGATTGTCGGCAGAGTGTATTTTCTCAATGTTACATAATAATGATTTATAAACAGGAAAACCGGAGATCTCGTCCAGGTTGTTGACATCGGTGAGTTCGTTTACGTTCCATTCTTGCCAGGCTTTTGGACCGTGAGGACCACCTGCTCCCATGTTACATTCAATCGCGCCCTTGACAATTTTATCGGTTACAACTGCTCTAAAAGGAACTGAACCTCTCAAAGTTTTCACCATAACCAGATCCCCTATTTTGATGCCTCGTTCGCTTGCATCCAGGGTATTAATCTCAACAATTGGCTCAGGATTATCTTTTGCCAACTCAGGAATATTATGATGCTGCGAGCGGAACTCGGTCTGGTTCCTGGAGCCTGAATTAAAAACTAATGGGTAATCTTTTGCAAAAGTCGGCGTTGCAATTGGTCCTTCTTTTGGCTCAGTATACTCAGGTAGTGGATCGTATCCGTATTCTTCTAAAATGGTTGACCAGATTTCAAATTTTCCTGTAGGTGTATCAAAGCCAGTTTTACCGTCTTTACGAAGGTGTCCTTTTTGCCATTTTTTGTATTCTTGAATGGGCGGATCTAATTTTACCCAGCCTCCGGCCTGTTTAATTTCTTCTAAAGAATACGGTGATTTTTCGAGTGCAAACCGAATCATTTCTTCTTCAGTCTGAGGGTAAAGGTGACCATAACCTAACCTTTGTGCTAACTCAGCCATGATCAAGTAATCATTACGCGCTTCTCCAACGGGTTCGATCATTTTTTCCCGTAAACGAAAGATACCTCCATAAACGGTATAAGAATCTATTTCAAACATGGTGGTTGCCGGCAATACAATATCCGCATAAGCGCTATCAGCAGTTAGCTGGCGGTCGATACTAACCAGAAAATCTAACTTGGACAGTGTTTCTCTCCAAACGGATGTTTGGGGCCAGGAGGTTAATATTGAGGCACCATGAATAATCAGTCCTCTGATCTGGTAAGGATCTGAGTTTAAAACCGAATTAATAAGCCCTGTCGCGTGTGACTCGCCTCGATAATGACTATATAAAGGAAATTTTTCTCTTGCGATTGCATTTTTCAGATCCGGGTTTTCCTGATTACAATCACGGTTGATTGGGAAATGATTTCCTTCCATCGACAATCCAATTCCACCAGGGACGTCTAAATGCCCTGCTAAAGCAAACAAAGTTAATATTGCTCGAATGGCTTGTAACCCGGTATTGGAATATTCCAGACCAGAATACATGATAGGGCAGGCGCCGCCGCTATTGCATAAGCGCCGGGTTAAATCAATTATTGTTTGTTCAGGCACACCAGTGATTTTTTCTGCTACTGCGGGAGTAAAATGTTGGCAGTATTGAACCAGTTCATCAAACCCATGGGTCCAGTTTTTTACAAACTCTTCATCGTATAACTCTTCAGAAATCATCACTTCGATCATCGATAAAGCCAGTGCGCCATCGGTACCGGGCCTGACAGGAACCCACTGTGCGTTTGTCCTTTGGATTGATTCCGATTTTCTTGGGTCAATACCGATCATATCGGCACCATTTTTTGCGGCAGTCTCTAAACGTGACATATCCAGAGGCGGAGAGTCGGTTGCAGGATTTGCCCCCCAGATAAATAGTGTTTCAGCGTTTTCAATATCCGTATACGTATTAACCAGCATACGTCCCATAGTGACATGCGGCGCCATCATAGCAAAAGAGACGTAGCAGAGAGCCCCAACCCCCATAGTATTCGGTGAGCCAAAAGGAAAAAGAATATTAGAAGCCGAAGAAACAGCGACGCCTTTTGGTTGATACATATCACACAGTGATAATTCAAAAGTGCCCCTTCCGGTATATACTGCAGTCGCTTCTGCGCCGGACTCATTTTTTATTTGATTGAGATTTTTGGTAATAATGTCATAGGCTTCATCCCAACTGATCCGCTCAAATTCATGGGTTCCTTTGGGACCAATTCGTTTCATTGGATATTTCAGGCGGTCTTTTGAATAGATAATTTCAGGCGCATGTTCGCCTCAATGGCAGAGCATACCTAAAGAATGTGACGGATCTGCTTTGATATCCACTATTTCATTTTCATGGAAACCGACCTCTACCCAACAAGCGGCTGGACATATCCCGCAGATCCCTTTTTTCCAGGAATCGGCTTCTTTTCTTTTCTTTAGTTTTTTGTGAAAAAAAGGATCGTCAGAAAAACAGATTGTTTCCGGTTCGGAACGCTCAGAATTTGCTGGTTCTGAAATAAAAGTCATGAGGAGCCCTTTAGAATTTATCTAATATATCGAAACATGTTTTAACAAAAAACACTATCCAGATCTATTTTTCTTTACCCTATGGCCAGGGTAATAACATTATAACTAACTCTATCCCGGATTTTTGTATTAATGTCGATTTTCATAAACCCGATTTTTCATCCTGTGGCTGATGGCTAATGGCTAATGGAAGAAGGGTGAAGGGTGGAGGGATTATTTCGCTCGTAAATATATACAGCACTTAGCCCTACAGCGAAATTAAAGTTTGGGTATCCTACAAAAGGTCTTGCCTATAGGTGACAGATTTACCATGGGACCCAGAGAAGTAGAAAAAGCATTGGAGCTTTTGGATGTTGACACTATTATACCTATGCATTTTGGAACATTTCCTGAGTTAACAGGAAGGCCGGAATCTTTAAATGAAATTTCAGCTAAATTAGTTACTCCTATACCAGGTAAAAGCATTGAGCTTGGAGAATAAGTAATGGAAAGCTAGAAAAATGGCAGGTACTGTGAAAAAAAGCCCAAAATGAAATCTGGTTTCATTTCATGATTTTCTGTTTTATGGAGTGTGTCTTGAAGTTGTTCCTCGTTTTTTGGGTAAAGTTATTTTCGTATTATGGGTGTCAACGGGTATATAAAGTGAGTGTCGGCTAAAATTTGTTAAAGTTAAAGTCACATTTGGCTAAAACGATCTATACTTACTAATAGGATATTACTGAAGAACTAAAATAATATGAATACTTCCCCTCAGGATAAAGTTAATTCAGAGACTAAGGCTACTAATCTGACGGCAACCGCAGGTGAAGAGTTATCGGTAGATGAAATCTTTCATAACTGTGACCCTGGAATTCTGGAATTTGAGACAACTGATGAAGTTGAAGATATTAAGCTCTCGGTAGGGCAAACTCGGGCTGTTGATGCAATTCGGTTTGGTGTTGATGTGATGGCCAAAGGTTTTAATATTTTTGTTACCGGTTCATCCGGTCTGGGCAAACACCCTATGATTCAAGATTTATTAAAAGAACTTCCCGAATCTAAGGAACCACTGTCTGACTGGTGTTACGTTCATAATTTTAAGGAGCCGCAAAAACCGCAAATTTTGCAGTTGCCTGCGGGAAAAGGTTTTTTTCTAAAAGAAAAAGTTGGTCAACTGATTGATGATCTTTTGCATGCTATTCCCAGCGTTTTACAAAGTGATGAATTTAAACGTAGGGCAAATGAAATACAGGATAAGTTCATGGATAAAGAAGAGCGTGCTTTAAGCTCTTTGAAAGAAAAAGCGAAGCAACAACATTTTTTGTTAACGAAATCTTCAACCGGTTACTCTTTATTATCGGAACGTGACGGTAAAGCCCTGACTCCACAAGAATATGATGGGCTGTCAATAGAAGAACAGTCAGAGATTGAAAGGAGAGTGCTGTTGTTGCGCACAGAACTGCTAAGCATTCTGGGACAATTTCCATTATGGGAAAAAGAAACCAGAGATCAGTTAAAAGTGCTTGAACGACAATCCATCAGTCTGGTCCTGGATCAATTATTTCACCAGTTATCTAAAGATTTTGCCAATATTGAAACCGCTCAAAAATATATTCATGGTTTAAAATATAGTATTCTTGATAATATTGACAGGTTCAGTGCTGCGCTGAATAAGTCTGACAGTGATGACTTTCTAGCGCGATTTCGTATAGCTGATAATCCATTTCTACCCTATCAGGTAAACGTGCTTGTTGATAATAGCAGCAGTCAAACACCAAAAGTCATATACGAAAACAACCCAACTTATAATAACTTGTTAGGTTCTATTCAGCATCGTAGCGAATTTGGAACTTTGATCACCGACTTCACCTTAATAAAGGCCGGCAGTTTGCAAAAAGCGAATGGTGGTCTGTTAATACTTGATGCTATACAAGTGTTAAACAAACCTTATGTCTGGGATGCTCTTAAGCGTACCTTATTATCAAATGAAGTTCGTATACAGCCTATAGAACAAGTACTCAGTATTAGTTCTGTTACTTCTCTGGAACCAGAAGCGATACCTTTGGATATAAAAGTTATTTTGGTAGGGAACCGGATGCTGTACTACTTGTTAAAGCAATATGATCCTGACTTTAACCTGTTATTTAAAGTTCAGGCAGACTGTTCCGAGGAAATGGATAGAAAGCCTGATTCTTGTCAACTTTACGCAAAATTAATAAAGTCAATATTGGTTAAAGAAAAACTAAGACCACTTGATGTAAAGGCTGTAGCTAATGTTATAGAGTTTAGCTCGCGCCGTGCCGCAGATGGTAAAAAACTATCATTAAATTTAAATATATTAACCAGCTTACTGCAAGAAGCTAACTATTGGGCGAGAAAAAGAAAGTTACCAACAACCGGCGAAGAGGAAATTCATCAAGCGATAAGCTCCAGAGAGGAAAGAGCTGGATATTTAAAGCAACAAATTAATGAAAGCATAATACGGGGTATCAGTATTATTAGAACTGATGGCGAAAAAACAGGTGAAATCAATGCATTATCGATTATTCTTATCAATGATCATTCTTTTGGTCGTCCTTCGCGTATTTCGGCAGCGGTTCAACTTGGAGAGGGCAAGGTTATTGATATTGAGCGTGAGGTTGATCTAAGCGGACCAAGTCATTCCAAAGGCGTTATGATCTTAAGTGCATTTTTAGGAAATAGATTTGGAAAGCTGCAGCCTTTAACCCTTTCCGCAACACTTACATTTGAACAATCTTATGGAGCAATTGAAGGAGATAGTGCTTCCGCCGCTGAATTATGCGTGTTACTTTCTGCAATTGGACAAGTCAGTTTAAAGCAATCAATTGCCATGACAGGAGCCATTGATCAGCATGGAAATATTGAAGCGGTTGGTGGAGTAAACGAAAAAATAGAAGGTTTTTTTGAGATATGTCAGGCACGGGGTTTAACAGGAGAACAAGGCGTGATTATTCCGCGCTCGAACATGATTCATTTAATGCTCAAACAAAAAGTACGCGATGCTGTAGCAGAAAATAAGTTTCGGATCTGGGCTGTTGACAATATTGATCAGGCAATGAGTCGATTGTCAGGTATACCTATGGGGGAGTTAGACAAAAATGGCTACTATCCTGAAAACTCTGTGAATAATAAAGTGCTTTCCCACATTCGAGATATGAATGAAGTCGCTAAAGAGTTTGCTCATAGTAAAAGCAAATCTAAAAAGTTTCGGTGATCCCAGGGCCTGTTGACCTTTCATATTTGCCACTGTTGTGATTGAAAAGGTCTCAACCCTTCGGGCTGGGGCTATTTTTCTGCCCAGCTGCGTTGTCAGTCACTTAAATAGAACAACTATATTACACTCCTTCTGGCCTTGCTGGACAAAAAAATAGCCTCCAGCAGTGGCAAATATGAAAGGTCAACAGGTCCTAGAGTTTTCCAAGTGACTCGGCTACTGCCTGACAAGTAATTTTTCCCTGATAGAGATTAAGGCCTTTTGCAAACCCTTTATCATCGACAAAAGCTTTCACACCGGAATTGGCCAGCTTTTTAACATAGGGTAGCGTCGCCTCTGTTAATGCGATTGTTGAGGTTCTGGGATAAGCGCCTGGCATATTGGTTACGCAGTAATGAAGTACATCAAATTTGCTAAAGACTGGTTCTGCGTGACTGGTGGGATGAGATGTTTCAACACAACCTCCCTGATCAATGCTGACATCAACAATGACACTACCCGGTTGCATGGACTTAACCATTTCACCTGTTACCAGATGGGGAGTTCTGGCGCCCGGTATTAAAGCGGCACCGATAACAAGATCGGCATCTTTAATGGTGAGACTGATATTTTCACTATTTGAAAGTAATATCTTGAGCTGTTTTTCGAATTGTTGCTGTAGTTGATTATGTCGTTGTGGATGACGACTGAATAAAACAACTTTACAACCCAACCCCAATGCGGCATGCAATGCATGAAGGCCGACAATGCCGTCACCAATAACCATAACTTTGCCACAGCTTCGCTCTAAAACCCGTCCAAGCAATATGCCCTTGCCACCATTAAAACTCGCTAAAAACTGGTTGCCTACATTAACAGCGATATCACCGGCTACTGCGCTCATCGGAGCCAGTAATGGTAACCTACCATTTTCGTCCTGCACCGTTTCGTAAGCAATGGCGGTAACTCGGCGCTGCAGCAAGTGTTCAGTAAGCTCAGGGGCCATGCCAGACAAATGCAGGTAAGTAAACAATATCTGGCCGTCTAAGAAATGATATTCCGAGGTTAAAGGTTCCTTTATTTTGAGAACCATATCGCTTTGCCATGCCGTAGAAATATCGACTATGCAGGCTCCTTTTTCACGGTAGGCTTCATCCGAAAAGCCTGAACCGAGTCCTGCACCTTTTTCCAGAAAGATCCGGTGTCCCAGCTCTGCTAATTGCTGTGCGCCATCAGGCGTTAATGCGACCCGGCATTCCTGAGGTTTAATTTCCCTGACTACACCAATTTTCATCGTCTTTTCCCTGTAATGACAAACTCTATTAATGAGTATAGTGTAAATTTCTGGGTTGTATCAAAAACCTTGACCAGGTCATATCCCATTCCCAACTCCCCAGATGGGCGATACTTTGCGCCTTATTTAATACATCCTGACTACGATGCAATGCAGTAATAGACTTTTTTTTCTCAGTGATATCCCAAAGTATGACAATGGCCTGTTTACTATCGCCTTTGCCAAAAAAATTGAGTCCAATATCGATAGAAATGATTGTGCCGTCTTTTTTTTGTGCAATAAATTCATTTTCTTTATCTATTACGCGGTTGACGTCAACATAGGGGCTGGAACTCTCGATTCTGTGTCGTATACCAGATTCATTTTCATTATCCATCACGCGATTAACATCATGTTGAAAAGCGAAACTTAGAAACATCTGATGTTTATACCCGTGACACCAGGAAATGTGGGTTTCAGCAAGTCAAAGAAGCGTCCATATTCGAGGCTTGAAGCTTCCGCATCCTGCTCACGCCCCTTACCTACGTCCTGTAGGCAAAGCTTCCGCATCCTGCTCACGCCCCTTACCTACGTCCTGTAGGCAAAGCTTCCGCATCCTGCTCACGCC
>JBFFIY010000121.1:0-15485 GCA_041556195.1 Enterobacterales bacterium | reverse complement strand
TGTGAGTATATCCCCACATGGATGTGGGTTATGCAGTTAATGCATGGAGCTATTAACTGTCTCGATTATTTGACTGGAAATTGCTCCTGCATTTCCAGCATACCCTACGTCCATGTAGGTAACCATTTTTGAACGATGAAATGGCTCATTTTAGAGGTAAGCTGAATAGTTACGTTAAAATAACGTATAGATCAAAGTTGCCAAAGATGATTGTTGTGTCGCAACCACTAAACCGCCTAACAGTGCAAATACCACAAATATAGGCATTAACCAGGTTTTTTTTCGGACTTTTAAAAATGCCCAGAGATCTTGAAGAAATTCAATCATTAGAACGGCCTTTCCAAATCATCTTTATGGATTTGCTGGTTTCTGGTGATCCAAAAGCTGTTTGATTTAGGGTCACGTTTTGTTTGATATTGTAATTTACCAAAAATTCGCAGAAAAATCCCCATAGGTAGAATAATAAAATAAAAACATATCCCCAGTATTATTCTGGTGTTGATCCAGCCTATCACTGATGCAATAGACATCCAACCACGATAGATGGGATAAATCCCCTTTGGATAAGCAACATACAATAGAACTAATATTCCACTAACGGCCAAAGGCCACCAGCTGATTGAATGCTCGAATAACCATGGTAGTATTAACATAAACAGGCAAGGTATGGCCCAGCTCATAGTTAAGGCAAACTGTTTTAATTCATGTATGTTAATGGCATTGTTTTCTGTACTTTTCATGTGTTTAATTTATTTCCAAAATCAAAAAGAATCAATCTAATGCAAATTGTTGCTGTCTTGCCTGATTAATCACTTGCACTGACATCTGTTTTTTATCCAGAATAAAATCATTCATAACCAGATAATCCATTTCTGTTCTAAGAAAGCATTGAACAGCGTCTTCCGGCGTACAGACTGGTGGTTCCCCTCTGACATTAAATGAAGTATTTATAAGAACAGAGATGCCTGTAAGACGCTTAAAGGCGCTGATTAAGGCATGAAACTGTGGATTGGTCTGTTTATGAACGGTTTGCACTCTTGCCGAATAGTCAACATGGGTTATTGCCGGCAAGGTAGAGCGTTTTATTTTCAACAATTCAAGCCCTTCTATTGCTTTGTCTGAAACAAGAGCTTCATCAACTTCCTGACGCAATTGCGGCTGGATTTCCGCCACCAATAACATATAAGGACTAGCCGTATCCTGTTGAAAGTAGTCAGAGACATCTTCTGCTAAAACCGCAGGAGCAAATGGGCGGAAGGATTCTCTATTTTTGATTTTTAAATTCATGATGCTTTGCATTTCAGAACTTCTGGGATCTCCAATAATGGTTCTATTGCCAAGTGCTCTAGGCCCAAACTCCATTCGTCCCTGAAACCATCCGATAACAGCACCCTTATCAATTAACTGAGCAATAAAGTCATAAAACTCACTGTTGTTCGATTGTTTGTAAGGTATCGTTTGTGTTTTTAAATAGCTTTCAATCTCATCATCTGAAAACTCGGGGCCTAAATAACCACCATTCATTTGATCTGTTAACATATTATCTGACGAAGGAATTGATGAGGCTCCAGTAATTTGTGCCGGGATCTGCCTTGGTTGCTGAAAATATTGATGCCAGGCCAGCATTGCCGCTCCCAATGAAGCTCCAGCATCACCCGCAGCAGGTTGGATCCAGATAGATTTAAACGGTCCTTCCCGTTCAATGCGTCCATTTGCCACACAATTTAGTGCGACTCCGCCTGCCAGACAAAGGTTTTCACAACCTGTTTGCTGATAAGCATGTTGGGCAATTTTTAATACAATATCTTCAGTGACAACCTGAATAGAACGGGCTAAATCCATTTCTTTTTGAGTGACTTCAAGATCCGCTTGTCTGGCGGGGCCTCCAAAAATCTTTTCAAATGATTGATTGGTCATAACCGAACCGGCTGGATAATCAAAATAATCCATATTCAAACTAAAGCTACCGTCAGCTTTAATTTCAATAAGATTTTTTAAAATGAGATCGACATATCTGGGTCTTCCATAGGGTGCCAACCCCATTAATTTATACTCGCCTGAATTGACTTTAAACCCACAATAATAGGTGAATGCTGAATATAGAAGACCAAGTGAATGAGGAAAGTGGATCTCCCATAATGGTATTAGATTTTCTTTCTCGCCTAACCAGACAGAGGATGTAGCCCACTCCCCTACTCCATCAAGGCATAACACCACGGCTTTATCATAGGGGCTGGGGTAATAGGCCGAAGCAGCATGAGCTTGATGATGTTCACTAAATAGCAACTTGGGTAAATCTGGTTTTTTATCATTTTTTTGTTCGACTTCGACAGATGTCTGTAGAGCCATACTGCGCTGCTTATGCACAAGCAACCTTAATTCACGTCTGAGCACAGATTTTAGATAAAGCTTTTCTTTTAACCAGATTGGCATGGCTTTTAGAAAAGATAAAAAACCTTTGGGTGCAACGGCAAAATAAGTTTCTAATAACCGCTCAAATTTCAATAAGGGTTTGTCATAAAAAATAATGGCATCTAATTCATCTAAACTACAATCAGCCTGTTCCAGGCAATACAAAATAGCATGAGATGGAAAAGAGGGATCGTGTTTTTGCCGGGTAAAACGTTCTTCTTGTGCAGCTGCAACAATTGCTCCATCTTTAACCACACAGGCTGAACTATCATGATAATAGGCTGCTATTCCCAGTATTGTTGTCATCTATTGGTTCAGCTCATATATGGATGCTTATTTTTATACACAAGCTACCTGAAATTACAAAATTCAGCAAGATGATAAATTCAGTTAAAATTCAGCTGTTTTTAAGATAGACTCCTATCAAGCCTATTGATATAGCCCAAACAATGATAACAAAACCTCAAAATAGAAAAATATATTATTTTATTTTAACCATACTACCAATATTCATTCTTTTATTGATTGAAGGAATTTTGCGCTTATCAGGTTTCGGGCATACCTACCCCCTGTTTGTTCCTGTTCAATCAAAGTCAGAATATATGCAACCCAACCCTGAGATCATTCAGCGTTATTTTATGGATTCAGATCTTGCTCCTAAAATAAAACCTGATACGGTGTATTTCAAAAAAAACAAACCCAGAGATTCATTCCGTATTGTCATTCAGGGGGGATCTACTGCTGCCGGGTTTCCCTTTGGACGCTTTGGCTCAGTGCAAGGTATGTTACAACAAAGATTTAAACGGCTTTATCCTGAAAAGAACATAGAAATTATTTCAACAGCTATGTCAGCGGTCAATAGCTACACATTACTAGATTTTGTCGATGAAATTATTGAAATCAAACCCGATCTGGTGTTAATTTACGCAGGACACAACGAATATCTGGGTGTCATGGGTGTTGGGTCTGCTTTCGCCGCCAAAGGTGGACGAGCAGCCACTTTAATGTTTTTGAAACTAAAAAATATTCGCTTATTTCAGCTTATGCAAAAACTGGTATTTAATATAGAAATTTTTTCACTTAAAAAAATACCACAAGCACAAAAACCACCCAACAATCGTACGCTCATGGCACAAGTTGCCAAAGAAAAAAATATTGTCATGGGTAGTCAACTGTATCTCGATGGTATCGAACAATTTTCTCAAAACCTTGATTTAATATTAGGAAAATATCAACAAGCAGGCATACACGTTATGCTCAGTACTTTAGTAAGTAATGAAAAGAATCAGGTGCCTTTTGCATCTACTAGCGGAGAACACAGCGCAAACCACTATTTTAAGCTAGGCCAATCACTTGAGAAGCGAGGTAAATACAAAAAGGCAAAAAGAGCCTATCAAGAAGCCAGAAATAGAGATCTGTTACGTTTTCGTGCCCCTGGATATTTCAATCTGGTTATAAGAAAAAAGAGTAGACAATATGGCATGACATTGGTGGATGCAGAGGCTTATATTCGAAAAGATAGCAAACATGCCATTATTGGCAAGAAACTTATCTATGAACACCTGCACCCTAATGCTAGAGGTTATTTTATACTGTCTGAGGCTTTTGTGAATAAAATTGTCGTACAGAAACTAATTGCTAAAACAAGTTCAAATTATTCAGCGCCACTGGCATGGAAAGATGTTCCTCTAACAAAGGTTGATCGAATTGTAGCAGATTTCAAGATAAAAACCCTTCTATCTGACTACCCCTTTAATCAGAAGGAACCTATAAAAAAATTGTCTAAATCAAATTCATTTGAAGAAGCCATGGCTATAAAAAGACTAAGCGATGGAGATTGGCTATCTATACAGAACGAAATGCTAATACATTATCAAAAGGAAAATAACTGGCATGAAGCTGCAAAAATTTCCGGACTCATTTTTGATGCTTTCCCCGATCAGAGCAAAGCAGCCTATGTAGCAGGCCAATTGTACTTCAAAAAACAAGATAACAATATGGCGTTGTATTATTACAATAATGCTCTCTCACTAGAACCTGACAACATTCAGTTTCTAATGACAGCGGCTCGTGCATATTTTGTGACTAACAAACTTGATGAAGCGATTAACTTACTGGATAAAGTACTTATTCAAGATAAAACTCATACACAGGCTATTTTTCAACATCAACGACTGTTGGCACTTAAAACAAAATTATAAACAGAACTCAAAACGGCTCTCTAAATGAAACTAAAAACAGCACAGAAGCAGCAATGAAAAAAAACAAACCCAACAACCCAGCCAAAAAAAAACCTTCTAACAAATCAAGGATCTGGATATTTAGAATAATCAGTTTCAGTATTCCTTTTATATTCTTTTTATTCTTAGAAACTGGACTAAGACTAGTAGATTATGGACAGTCTTTACCCCTGTTCACTAATACACCTGATAGCAAGAATTATATATTGGCGCGTCCAGATATTATCAAACGTTATTTCCCTGCCACCGCCGATATTCCTAATGTCACCATGGAAGCTAATTTATTTCTTAAACATAAACCTGAGGATGGGTTAAGGATTTTTGTTCAGGGCGGTTCAACGGCTGCTGGCTTTCCCTATGGATTAGGGGCGTCACCTGCAGGTATGCTCGACCAGAGATTGAAAAAAACATTTCCCAATAGAACGGTTGAAGTGATCAATACTGCTATGTCAGCCGTTAACTCTTACACATTATTAGATTTTTCTGATGAAATCATTGAACAAGAACCCGATGCTGTTTTAATTTATGCGGGTCATAATGAGTTTTTAGGCATTCTCGGTGTTGGTTCAAATTACACCACGGCTAATTCTCACGCCGCTAATCTGATGTTTTTAAAATTGCGAGGTTTTCGCACTTTTCAATGGCTACAAAATATCTATGCCAAATTAACTACAGAAAACTCTATTGCTAAAAATGAACCATCTAAATCACAACTCGCTACAAAACGTACCCTTATGTCAAAGGTGGCTAAACATAAAACCATTGCTCTCGATTCAGACATCTACCAACAAGGATTAGAGCAATTTGAAGGTAACTTGAATTTATTATTAAACAAATATAAAAAAGCCAGGATCCCCGTTTTTATTTCTACCATAGCCAGTAATATCAGAGAACATAAACCCTTTTCCAGCGTAAAAATTGATTCCAATGATCGAGAACTATTAAATCAACTCAATCAGAACCTTCAATCTGTAACCAACACCCCAAATCTCAATGCTGTACTGAATCAACTAATTCAACAGCTGAAACAAAAAGCTAAAACCACCAATAATGCCTTTCTTCATTTTGAACTGGCAAAGTTTTTTGAACAGACAAAACAATATAAAAAAGCACAGGAACATTATCTACAAGCCAGAGAGCATGACTTACTTCGCTTTAGAGCGCCTGAAGCTATTAACAAAGTCATTAAAAAACTGGTCATAAATAATAATGCCTTTTTAGTTGATTATGAAAAAAACCTGGTAAAAAGCTCTGTCAATGGACTGGTTGGAAATAATTTCATGTTAGAGCACCTACACCCCAATCTACCCGGATACTTTATACTTGCTGATAGTTTTTATCAGGCCTTAAAAAAGCATCAGTTATTTGGAAGTTGGAAGAACGCTGTAAAAACATCACAGGCCTGGAAAGAAAGACCCATTTTACCTGCTGAAGAATATGCCGGTTTTTCAAAAATTGTCCAGTTAAAATCTGATTATCCTTTTACAGACAAACCACAAAAATTCACCTTACCAAAACCAGCAAATTCATATCAATTATTAGGAATGCAGTACTTTAGTAAGAGCATCAGTTGGCTGAATATGATTAACGGTTCATTTAAAGGTTATCTTGAAGAGAAAAACATCCCCATGATACTTAAATCATCCAAAATAATAGCCGATGCAATGCCACAAAATGTTGATGCCAATTTTCGGGTAGGCAGACAGCTACTGCAAGAAAATAAAGCGCTGGAAGCAAGTATCTATTTTAAACGTGCAGTTTTAGAACAACCCAACAAAGCGATCTATACGCTTGCACTGGCTAAATCTCTGGTTATGGGAAAACGCCTTAACTCTGCACAAAAACTACTTCAAACCTTCTTAACAAAAAAACCTGAAAATAAAGAAGCTCTCAATTTACTAAAGCAGATTAATTCAAAACTGGGTTTGATTCAGGATAGAGTTGGGGTTAATTAACGGTGTCGCTCGATGACGCCCCATTTACTTTTGCCATTTGTAGTTTCAGCAGAGAATCTGGCAATTGCACTCATGATACTTTCCACTGTTTGTGAACCCAGCAAAGGACCATGAATTGTTCCATCAGGCCCTATAAGGTAATTGGCAGGCAAAGCTCGTGGGGAAGGATATTTTTCATCCATTGGCACTAGCATAGAATATTTAACATGAAATTCTTCTTGTTTCTGCATAATCTCTTCAATGGGAAGAGAATCAAAATATATACCATATACTCCAGCCAAAGGTTCTGGAAGATTTTCAGTCAGTTCATTTAGTTCTGGAATTTCTTTTAAACAGGGACTACACCAGGAAGCCCAATAATTAATCAGTATCCATCCTTCACTGGAAGGAATGGCAATGTCTTTTCCATTTATGGTCAAGTCTGTTGTTATCTGGTTGCAACCACTAATGAACAACAAAATGTACAAACTTAAAAATATTTTAAGTTTTCCAAAGGAAAATAATCTGTATGAAAATGTTATTTTGTCCGTTGTTATGTTCATGGGCACCTAAAATAAAACTTTAAATAAAATCAAACTAAATTATGCTTCAAATTCGACTTCGGGCTTTGTGTTCTGTTATTTCTTTACCCTATACAAGGATAAAAAAATAACAGAAAGTAAAAAACAAGGTTCTAAAATCTGTACCTTATAATTTTAGCAGTTTCCTTTCTTTTTCAACCAGAAAATTTATTAAAGCGAACATTTGTTCCTGCCCGCCCGCTCGCATAGGATTTACACGATATTTACCATTAATAATAAATTCAGGTACACTCGCAAGATTGTAATTACGAGTATTAGCTTCAGCCTGCTCAAGTTGCTTGTTTATCTTTGTGGAGTTAAAAGTATCACCAAATAGTTTTTTATCGATGCCATAAGGCTCAAAAAAATCAGCAAGTTGAGCCTCATTGCTCAATGTTTTTTGTTTTACCACAATTGCCTCAAACAGTGGAGTATGTGTTTTGGAGACTAAATTTAATTCTTTAGCTGCATAATAAGTTCGAGCATATAACTTCATTGACTTGTTCCAGACAGCAGGAAAATGTATAAAATCTACATCACCAGGTTGTTGTTTTCGCCATTCAGTAATGTCTGGGTCAATGCCATAACAATGTCCACAACCGTAAGAAAAGGCTTCTAACACTTCAATCTTGTTGCTGTTGCTTGTGGCAATTGGCTCATCAAGGACAAGATAATGCTCACCAGAAATAAAACCTTCCTTTTTTTCTTCATTCGAAACATTTGATATTTTCACACCATCTGTTGTTATTCGGCTTACCGATAAAATTAGAATATCTTCTTTGGGAACATCTTGATAAGGGCCCAGGTTAGTAGTTGCAGCTGCGGCAATTTTCTCAATAGTGTCCATTCCATCGCTGATTTTTCCAAATACGGCGTAACCAGGTTTATTATCATTAGAATTGAGATTACGATTACTACCCAGATTAATAAAAAATTGAGAAGTTGCACTATCAGCCGCTGGTTTGCGTGCCATTGCAATAGTACCGTTGTAATTAAGTAAGCCATTGAAGGACTCATTGGCAACAGGTGGATGAGTAGGTTTTTCCTTCATTCCTTTTACAAATCCGCCTCCTTGAACCATAAAACCGGGAATTATTCGGTGAAACAAGGTGTTATTATAAAAACCCTCATCAACATATTTCAGAAAATTAGCCACTGTTTTCGGCGCTTTTTCAGAATTGAGTTCTATCGTAAATTCTCCTAGATTGGTCTCAACAACGACCTCAATAGCCTTAGATTTAGATTGTGGTTTGGCTTGAGACTGGCTAGTTGATGATTTTTTTTCACTGGGTACAGAGAAAAAAGTTTGATAGGCAAAATAAGCAGCTAGAGCAATCAATATTGGTATTAAAATTTTCATTATTTTCGGCATTTATTTTCTCCATTTACAAATAGAAGATTATTATTTTTCAATCTCGATTTTAAAAACAATTTCTTGATAAAAGAGCTATTGATAGCAGAGTATTAACAAAGAAAACTCTGCTCACAACACTAGAAGTGCATCAATTGCACTCAAATCCTACCTTGTTGGTAAGCTAAATTTTAATTAACTGGCTTTAACATTGACCGTAATAGTCTGTGTTAGACCTGATTTAAAAGTCAGAGTTATATCTATTGTCTGACCCTTAACAAAATCCTGTTTTGGTTCTTTCATCATTAGATGCTTGCCACCTGGTGAAAGTTTTAGTTGGCCATTAGCAGGAATTATTATTTTAGAGAGTTTCTGCATTTTCATCATGCCATTCACATGCGACATTTCATGGACTTCTATCTTGCTGAAAGCATCACTCTCCAGCTTTACCAACTCAACATCTTGGGCATTCGTGTTAATCAATGTCATATACCCGGCATTTACCGTTACAGGAGGGATGGCTTCGCGTATCCATGCATTCATAATTGCGACAACATCCTCTCCTGAATTTAATTTAACCGCAGCAACAGTTTCTTTCTCGCTGCTATGTGACTCATGACCTGCATGTTTCCCTTCAATTCTCTGTGTTTCCATGTTGATATAAGTAATGAGATCCAAAGCTTCCTGCTTGTTTAATCTCATATTAGGCATACTCAGGTTTTTATATTTTTTAAAGAGCTCCATGGCGATAGGATCTTTTTTTGCTAACATTTGATCGGGCGCTTTTAACCAGTTAATAAGCCAGGTCAAATCACGTCTTTTGGTTACTCCTAACAAATCTGGTCCTAAAGCACCTTCCAGTTCATTACCCGTAACAGTATGACAGGTTGAACAACGAGTGCGAAATAGTTGTTCTCCTGAGGAAACATCGCGTAGTTCGGGCGCATCCGCATAATCTTGTCCTTTGGGTGGAGCCGCTTTCCAACCCGTGAGCCAATTGCCAAGTTGGTCAGCTAATACGTGAGCGTTTTCAAATGGTGAACGCTTCATCCACCTTCCGGTTTTCTGGTTGCCAATAATCATACTGACATTATGGTTATTGGAACCGTCTTGAATTTCTTCAATATACAACCCCAGTCTCCTACGTAAATTTGTAATATCTGATTCTTTACCCGTTAGAAATGTCCATTTTGCACCAAATTTCTTTCTGTATTTTTTAAGTTCTTCTAGAGTGTCATTTTCGGGATCGATGGTAATTGAGTAGATAAAAACATCCTTTCCCAATCGATCCCCAAGAATATTCTGCACTTTGGTAAGTTGTGCTGTTTCTAAAGGACAAGAGTCTGGACAAGAAGTATAAATAAAATTAATAGCCACTATTTTATCTTTGATAAGGTCATCAAAAAAATGAACAGTATTTCCATCATGTGTTATTAGAGGAACATTGGGAAAATAGTTTGCTCCCCAACGTGAAGTTGCACCAAAAGCATTACTGCTTGTTATGATAATTAAGGCGATGGTCGCTACCCATAAGTACGCACGCATAGTATTTCTCATTTTTATTATTCACTATAGAAAAATCCGCAGTGGGCTTTTTACAGCTCACTGCGGAATACTTTTACCTCTAGTTTATTATAATTAAAACAACTTCTCTAGAACTTACCTGCATTACGTGCAACATGGATAAGTGTATCTACTGTCATAGGAGTAGGACAGTTAACCACATGCGGCGCGGTCACCGTATCGAAGTCATAGTTATCAGAACCTACATTTGGTGGAGCAGGAAACTCTACAACTTCTAACTTACCCTCTTCACGAAGGATCTTAAGCTGATCAAGTCCTTTAACCACACCTGTAGCAGGAACTTTCCAGTGAGCAAAACCTATGTGCCACATGGGGCTGTAGTCGTCTTCAGGCATAAAGTAAGACGGAACACCCACTTGACTACCGAAAGGTCCACCACCAATTAAACCATTACCATCAGAAGGCATTGGAGGGTAGCTTGGGCGGATTGGCGCAGGTGGCATAAACTGAATCAATGGCACAGCTGAAGCTCCAAGGAACTGGTGCTTAGGCACATAAGGCACACCCATTGCTCTTGAAGGTCCAAAGGGATAGGTATCTACTACAACGTAGTAAGGTAGATAATCACCTTCATCAGTCCAGGATTTATGCAACTTGAGCGACACAAATGGGTTAGGAACGTCTGTATTCATTTCTACGACATGTCCAGACTCATGTAAACCACCCCATACATTACCATTGTACATACAGGTTGTATTCGCAGGCAGATCCGGGAAGCTAACACAAGATTCATCTGTTCTATTTTGCTCCCAGGCTTGCTCACCCCATTTGAAGATAATCGCATTGAAAATGACATCTTTACCACCGTAATTCACACGACGAAGCGGTGAATAGGTATTAGTGTCGCTCACATTAGGAATAGCATCAGGATTTTCACAAACCGCACCATTTGCAGCACTTCCGTCGGAAACACGGCATGGGGGATTTGCCCAAACAGGATTTGGTAAATCACCATAGAATGTCCAATGTCCACTTTCTGATACGCTTGCTTCAGCTGTCGCAGCTTCAGGTGTACCTACTAATCCACCAGCCCATGAAAGACCTAGCTCTTCAGACAATTCCAAATCACTAACGTCATGTAGAACATACCATACTTCTGTAGCTACACCATTGGCATCAATGTTGGTACCTTTGGTTAATGGATAGGTAATTTTACCACGCTCATTATCTGGCTCAGGATCAGATAATGCATCACCGATTGGAGTATCAATAAGATTATCCAGTTCAGTGACAACAGCACCTCTAACCCAAATGTCAACAGGCTCTAACTCTGGTCCAAACTGACCAATAGCATCACCAGTTCTTGCAGTTGGTAGTGCAACTGAATCAACATAAGTCACACCATCCCAAGATGGAATTGGTGTAGGCATTAACTTAACCTGACCTGGGTTTTCAATATCCCAGCGTAATAACATTGCGTGATCTTCGTGCTGTGTATTATGACAATGTTCCATGTAAGTTCCAGCAAACTCTCTAAAACGAAGAGCTATTTCTACTATGCTGGTACTATCAGGTTGAGGTCCAATACGATAAACATCTTTACGAGCCCACTTTTCATGTTCTGGTGGTGGTAGTCCGCCTCTTCGTAAAATGATACCTTCTTCAAAGTGAATATGTACTGGATGACTCCAGGTACCACTATTGATTAGACGCCAGACTTCCAGACCACCAGAGTTTTTGCTAGGAGCAGCAGATAGACGTCGAGGATCCATATTCAAGCCTTTACCACCATCTGTTTCGATAACCCATGGCTTATCATCTGTTGGTTGTCTTTCAAACTCAAAGCTACGATGTAATGCATTGGCCAACTCATCTTCAGTAGGTCTACGTATTGGGATCAAAGACTTCTTGCCTTCAACAAAATCCGCAGGGTTCATACTATAGTCTTTGCCTTTGTATTCCTTCACACGGAACTCAAGGAACTTGCCAACAACTGGATCACCATTATCCCAACGATCCATAATGCCATCGCCATCATCATCTACCTGAATAGGAGCATAAGTACCATCCAAGATATCAGCCAATGGGATAGGCTTGTCTGTTGCCATACCATTTCTGTGTTGTAAGCGGTTAACGAAATAGAGCTTGTCACCAGCTTCAAACTGACTAAAGTCAATAATAATGTCGTAACGTTCTGCGATAGCGTGTGTAGGCATTTCACCATCTGCCATATAAACAGTGTGCTCCATAATATTACCGTCGTTGGCAATCATATAGTAAGGTACACGTTCACCGGCTTCGTTAACCAATACATTCTTAAAGTAACGAGAAACAGAACCATTCAATATACGGAAACGATATTTACGAGCACGTACTTCGAAGTAAGGATCATATAACCAGTTAACCGTCATAACATCACCGATGAAGCCTTTGATGTTAAAGGGGTTAAACCAGAGTTGACCATCACGGTCCCATGCTTTTTCTGCTAACACCAGGTTAACATCATAGTCACGGTTACCCCAATCCAGATCTGAACCACTGGGTAGACGAAGGTTTACACCATCATCAAGCTTCTCATTACCTCTATCAAGAGCACTGTAGTAGTTCATCATCGCAGCGTTGCCTTTGTAGACATTTTGCGCTGTGAAATCCAACATATGATCGTGGAACCAATGAGTACTCATCGTTTCACGCCAATCACCAGGCAGGTTGGTAATTCCACCTTTTCCATCAGGACTACCGGCGCGTGGATCTGTTGCAGCAGTATTTATAGTATCACTACCAGCCAATGTTAAAGGCCAACGATAGTCGTAAAACTGCCCAGGGAAGAAGAAAGCATTGGCATAACCATCACTTTCAGCAGGATTGTGACCATTGTGTTCATGAGTAGAGATAGTATGAAGACCAAAGCCGTGGTTTGATGAAACATCAATAGGTAATGCATTATGATGACGCATTACCAACGGCTCGCCATAACGTGCTTGAAGAAGTTTTGGCGGTAAGGTTCCGTCAAAAGTCCACAAAGCCGTGTGATCCTGTACTGGCATATTGGGGTGGAATTTAATGCTAATACCATCGGTGGTACCATCAAATCCATCAGCTCCCACAGTATTGTGGTAAAGCCCATTTATGCCAAACTCACCCTTTTTATATTCATGATCCTGCATCTTGTCGCGGAATCCGCCGTTAGTGCGGGCACCGGCCATTGCAGTCTTGAAGTAGACTTCAGGAGTGAAATCATCCCAACGCTGATGCGACCAACCCAGTCCAGGGGGACGACCCTCTGCTGGTGGCGAATCAAGATCACGACCTAGATAGTCTTCAATTGCATCTGCCCAGGGGTTCTCAGCATCTTCATTGGCAAACTTTGTAGGAATAGGCCAAATCTGTTGTGCAAGAAAGTCTTCAAGTGCCTCACCATCTGGAGCACTTTGGCTATCTGCAGGTGCAGGCAAAGGTGACCAGCCGTTTGGAGCTTTTTTCTGGTCAAGCTTCAATTTACTGGTACCAAATTCCTCAAAACGTAACATCTGTTGTGAGAAAGAAGTAGCACCAAATAACGGACTCGGAGTACCATTAGTCGGAACATTGAAGCTTCCAAGTAATGACTCACGCTGATCGGCTGCCTGCAATACATTTTCTAAACCTGCATCGTAGGGTTCTCCTGTAGCGCCACCTTCAAAAGCCCCATGATTTGCCTCAGGTAGCCCTTCAGGTAGATCCCCAAATACCGGGCCAGTGAGTTGAGATGGATCATCTTCGGTCGCTTGAACTCCGCTGGCGCCCATGGTGACAAAACACATCACCAACAGACTCAGTTTTGGGCCTTGTGAAAGCCCTGAGTGGTAGAATTTGTACATTTTACTTAGAAATTTACTCATAAAACCTCCTAAATGTTAATAACTAGAGATCACCAGATTTTGTAATTATTAAGCTTAAGTAACTTT
The DNA here is from genome assembly GCA_041556195.1 of Enterobacterales bacterium. Taxonomy (GTDB): domain Bacteria; phylum Pseudomonadota; class Gammaproteobacteria; order Enterobacterales; genus 21-14-all-40-8. The sequence continues at coordinate 1,496 of JBFFIY010000121.1, read as the reverse complement.
TTAAAGTAACTTCACCAATAACTACTTTTTTTATATAGGATCACTCATATCGTATATGCTGTTATATATAAATGTTGAGTTGCTAAGGTAAGATGACACCGGCGGGCTATCAGGCTCCAATCCGATGAGTTGAAACAGTTTGCGACATAACAGAGAACTTAAATCTTCCCCCCAAAGAAAGATAGTGGGAATATCTAATAAGGCACTCTTTTTTATCAAATATTATGTCTTGTTATTATTATTTTACCTTTAAAAAACTACATCAGGTCGTTTATTTCAGTTAACTGTGAGTTATTAAAGTAGCTAGTGAAAAAAACAGCACCAATATTTTTACTAGAGCAAAAACAGATTATTACAAATGGTTATTGTTCTCAACGGCTATTAAGTGACATAGGGGGATCATAGAAACGAAAGCGCACAATGTCACACAATGACATTCAACGCCTTAACAGGTTTGGAGGTATCCATTAGAACTTTCCTCACAAACTGTATATATTTTCATTTCAAAGTGAGGTGTTTAGGCAAAAAAGACCGTTCGGATACAAGTATGTTACATAAAAATCATAAATATTATTAACAATAATTAACACGATAGCGTGACAAGTTCTCTAGGTGAAATTGATGAATTTCTACCAATTATCGCTGGATCTTATTCATTCCTATTTGCTATAACAGTCATCAATTCAGGTTCTATATCTTTTCTATCTTTAATACTATATCAAAATGGATGGAGTTCATATGTGGCATATTGTCGCAGTTAGTGTTTTCAGTGTAATAGCATTGGTTAAGTCTTCAAGTAGATAGAGAGAACCATCCTGAAACAAGCAGGATATCAGGATCAAGTAGCACTTGTTACGTGAATTCTATACCGTTGCTCCCTTGGTTAGTTGATTTTCCCTGGCAGCTTGATCAACCTTTCACTACGCACACTCTTATTATTTGTATTATTTTACTACCACGAATGTAAACTATGCGGAAAGCTGGATGGATAAGCTCACGAATATACTTTTCATCGAACTCTGGAACAACTCGACCAATATCTGGATGGTCAATTAATGTTTAATGTGGTCAAAAATAGCAATTATAAAGTCTTACCCAACTTTAGGAACACCTTGTTCGTAATAATATTACTTGCTCCTATCCAGATCATTGAGTGATGATTTGGCGAATAGAATTTTCACTTATTGGATACCAAACCTCTTTTTAGCATCATTTAACTCTACAGTTTTGCCTTCTTTTATATCCATAAGACCGTTATTTCAAACTGTTAATATTGAATAAATTGTGAGGGGATTAAAGTGACAGCAATGTAAATTATAATCTAAACAATTCAATATCTTGAATAACCAGTAGACAATTTAATCTGAAAAAACAGATTAAACCCTAAAAACAAGCAGCTAAAGAATAAATTTTAGCACTTCTTTTACTACTGTCTGAAATCAACAACTTACCATCCTGAATGATTATTAATAAATACAGGATTGTTAACTTGGGCT
>JBFFIY010000120.1:0-15601 GCA_041556195.1 Enterobacterales bacterium | reverse complement strand
TATTATCAGGTATGCCATCTTGGTAGAAGTTATCGTGCCTGACTATAAATTACTTTAGGCTGAAATATGTGAATAACAGTTAAATAAGAATTTATTATTTATAAATTGATTAAACCACAATAACCTGATGCGGAGTGTGGGTTATGTGTTAGTTCTTCTTCCAATTCAAGTGAGATCTTGTTGGAGTTGACGTCATTTTTAAAAATTATCAAAAAATCTATATCTGATTCAGGTGTTGAGTTTTTCTTACATTTTTTTGATTGGCTACCATAAATAACGACACATCTCGTATATGGTGTTATTGGCGCTATTATTTTTTTAAGTTCATTCTTAGCGTGTTTTACGTTTAATTTCATTTTTGCAGTTTATTCAGTTGGCAATAATTCTATCGAAGAATTATTGCCAACCCTCACCCCAAATGAATGTTTTCTTATCATGTAATCTAGTAAATGCAGTAGATAAGATTCATTTTATAATCAATAACCTCCACCGCAGCCACCTCCACCGGAACTGCCTCCACTACCGCCACCACCACTATAATCTTTGAGAAATTCATCAAATCCGCCTTCTTTTTTATTCCTCGCTAATTCATCAACCTCATGCTGCAATTTTTTATTTGACTTTTTGGCATATTCAAAAGCTCGTTTATCATCAGGCGACCAATTCTCAATTTTTTTCTTACTCATAATACCCCTCCTGTTTTGATAATGTTTTGAATAAATTCATTCGGGTTGAAACATAACTATTTAGCATTTATGTTGAATGACTATTCAATATAAATCTCTGTTGGACTGTGCCGCTGGACACAGCCGCCTGGTACTTATTTATGGTTTTTCTTTGCTATAAACGCAAAATTTCATTTTCCTGAGTTTTCATTAAATATCGATTAAAAACAAATGGTTGTATATAATTAGTATTTTTTACATCAACTGGATTTACCGCCGACGGCGGCTGAACCAAGGGTTTTTCCTGGCTTTACTGCAAAATATTTCTTAAGTAGGCAATACTCATGTAGAAATTAAAAAGCATGGACTATATCCCATTACCCGTTTATAGCCTGCCACCACCATTTTCGATTCAACTTCGAATTTTTATTCGCAAAACAACAGAAAACAGACCAAAACACCGTACAAAAACAGCATTAGCCTTCTTAAAAAAGAAAAGAGTGGGAAAACGTATTTCTAAAAGTCCTGAAATTGCCCTATATCGATCCATAATTCCTATTTCCAATTTTTACATTAAATTATCCTGCCACTATCCGTATCCAATACGGCAGCTGTTCTAATTCTATACAGAGACTACCACCCTGATTTCAATATGTAACTGACATTTGTCAGGCCAAATTGGAATAAGGCTTAACAATGCTCTGCCTGTCCCTATCAATATCCTCTACCTGTCCCTATCAATATCCTCTCTGCCTGTCCCTATCAATATCCGCTTGATCATTCTCGTTCGGTATACCTGCCTCAATAGCAGGTAACACAAATAAGGTAACCAATTCGAGAAGTTCCTGTCTTGCATTGTCACTGTTAGCAAATCGTTTTTCGGCAGTCTGTTGCATAAGCTTCATAGCGTCTGATAATAATGGTTTATCATTAGTATCAATATCTTTAATATTTGATTCATTCTTAATATAACGTCGATACTTCTCTCGTTTGTCCACCTGCTCCATACTATTAATAAACTCAATGGTAAATAATGCCACCAATAAACCAAAGGACGACTTGTAATCACCCTGCTCCCGATCTTCAATATCCCCCACTAGCCTTAGCAAATTATAACTATTATGCAATCGCTTAAGTTGGCGCGGGTTGGTTAAATCAAAGCGTTGTGACCAATGAACAAAAGCGGCTTTTTGCTTTGGACTCAAACCAATCTTAATATTTTTTCGCTCTTTTGTTTCTGAATTTTGAGAAGGCAAATCCATTACCCATTGAATGATTTCTTGCTCAGTTGCCTCTTTCTCATCAGTTTCAGTATTAGTCAAAGAAGGCTTATTTTCGCTATCAATATCATCGGCTTCCTTTGTTTTCAAATCTGGTTTTTCTTGTGAATTGTCTTGCACTTTTTCTTTATTCAGATAGAAATGCTGTTGCAAATCACTAGCCTGCTCATTTGTATCATTCCAGAGATAACTCATATAACCACAAACCGCTTGTACATCTGGTTTATCCAACATGATCGGCAAATGCACCATTTTCCCCAGATAGTCACGCGCAATGGCTTTTGCATCATTAAGCTGATGATGTATAGCCAGTTTTTCATAATGCATGGCCAAAGCCGCCAGAGCAATGCGTTGATCAACCGCAATCACCACCATCACCTGCGGAATATCTAACACCAATCTGATCGCCTCAAAACATTTGACAATACCTGCCGGATCGCAACGATCTAAATCATCTACCACAAACAGCAAGCGCTTTTTTTTACCTAAATTTCCCAGCCAACCTTTTTGTTGGCCGGTACGCAAACGGATATCGCTCATCAACTTAATATCTGTACGCATCTCTGATACCTCACCAATATGTTCGGCATAAGCAGGCAACTTCAGGTAAGTGAGTAACTCTTTGGTATAGGGCTGTGCGAATATTATTTTCAGGTTGCTATACAAAACATACAGGTAAAATAATACGCCACCTCCCACAGCTCCTGCTTTTTCGATTTGAAACTCAGTATTTTTCAAATCTTCTACCGAAATATTGCCATCCGAAAAGTAAACCAGGTAAGCTCCCAGAGCAATCCAAACAAGCAACAGCGAAACACGTAAAGGATGTTTTTCCATAGAAAAACCAAAAGTTAACCTTGCTCTAACGGTCAACCGCCATAACCCATGCCATAAAGTATCAACTATCGACCACAACCAACGTGAAGATGCAGGTTTAAGACTAACCTCTATTCCACTTTGAAACGAAGACAAACTACTTATCACTTCATGCGCCATTGCTGCTTGAATATTTTTTGCATGTTCATAAGCCCAGGCATTAAACTCACCAAAAAGAAAAGGACTATCGCCTGGCTCTTTTTTTAACTGTTTTTTTAATAAATCAAGTACCCGGGTTTTACCTGATCCCCAATGACCAAATAACCCAATGGTTAAATGTCCCTGATTCTCTTTATCGCTCAGCAAACGTGCTAAACCTTGCACCAACCCACCGCGACCCAAACGATCAATCACCTCAGAATCGTTTTCTGCCGCCATTTGTGAATCAGCTTTATACGCATCAAAGTCTTCAGTGATTGTCTTATCAGCGTCAATAAATCCTTGATAATCCGCCAGCATTTTCTTTAGCGCTGCGACACTTTCTTTATTTTGGGTGGCTTTAATCAAATCCTCTACCGCTGGTTTAAATTTATCCTGGTAAATAGAATTTATTTTGGGATCGATGCTGTCATGCCATAAAGGCAAATTGGCGAGGGAAGAGAGATCTTTTTTAGTTTTGGCATAATCAATATCATCCTGGATTTGCTTTTTTATATCGCCGAAGTTGGCGGCGACGTCGGCGTGGGCGGCGGCGGCGGCGGCGGCGTCGGCGGCGTCGGCGGCGGCGTCGGCGGCGGCGTAGGCGGCGTAGGCGGCGTAGGCGGCGTAGGCGGCGTCGGCGGCGTCGGCGGCGGCGGAGGCGGTGCGAGCAGCGGCGGCCATTTTTTTTACATCCGCACTACCCTCTGAATATTTTCCTATCGATAAAATATTAGCGGGTGCAAAAAAAATGGCGAGTAAATAATGAACAGATTTCCTCTCACCATTCTGTTCCAACTCAGATTGAGATTCTGACTTCGATTTTATTTTCTGCTTTTTTTCAACATCCCAATAATCGAAATTCCCTTCAATCGCAAGCAAAGGCAACACCCTTAATGCAGCACGCGCCGCGATTAACGCTGGAAAATACCGATTATATTCCCACAGAGTTTTAAACTGATTTTCAAGCTCTTCTTGATCTCTTTTAACTTCTTGTTCCGAAGAGTCACTTGTCGATCCTGACTTTTGTTCCATAATGGCCGCGTTTTTTAGTTGATTAAATTGTAACTATTCAGCTTACCCCTAAAATAAGCCATTTGTGAAGCATGTCCCTATGTTTCACCCCTTCGGGGCTGGCACGAAAATCTTTTCCAAAAAGATTTTTCATCGTTCAAAAATGGTTACCTACATGGATGTAGGGTATGCTGGAAATGCAGTAGCAATTTCCTGTCAAATAATCGAGACAGTTAATAGCTCCATGCATTAACTGCATAACCCACATCCATGTGGGGATATACTCACATTTTTTGCCTCGATCTGGCTCATTTTAGAGGAAACCTGAACAGCTACGGGCACATTTAACAACTCGCTGAGTAGTTACATTAAATTTTTACTGCCCCTGATCTCTCACTATATATTCAATTGAAAAAATCAGCAACTGCTTTACATAACCTGAGTTCTATCTTTCTTCGTGCTCTCCCTACCCAAAACGTTTCACGGGGCAGGCCCTGGTGGAAATGTCTTTTCTCTTATCAAGAACTGAGTTTAATCATTTCCTGCATGAACCTACTGAGCTCAATTAAGCGATTATCCTAAATATTGGAGCCACTTCTCTATGTCTTCCTTCTAATTCAATTTAACCAAGTTGGCAGCATAGTTGTGATTGTTGTCGGTTCAGTGTCAGTAAATCTATCATGGCAGGATACTGTCATATCCAGGCAGGATCGTGGCAGATAACTTTTTCAGGCTTTGTATCCTGTATTCAACTTATCCAGAACAGTAACAACACTTATAGTTAAATCTTATTTATTTAACTACTTTGATTTTCTACATTAAACTTTTTAATTTAGAAAGAATCACAGAGTAGTTAACTAAGTATTGAGTTGTAAATAATTCAATTTAATTAACCCTGAAAACAGGAAACAATCATGAAAAACAATTCAAAAGTATTTGCATTTAAGTTAGCCGAAAAAACTCAACAAACTAAAACACCATGGAAAGCTCGTGAAGGTGTAGCCATAGCTGGATGTACCACCAGACCAGGTGAGATGGGTATGCCCAGATGTAACTATGATGCGGGTGCTTTCTGCTAATAAGCGGCTCTATATGCCTGAACCTTCAATTTTTAGGGTTCAGGCCTTATTTCATGTCTTTCAGGTCTTTTCTTCTTATGAACAAAAAAATTCTGATCATAACCAATACCGATGATCTACATGCAGATCTCATCACAGCTATACTGAAGGAAAAAGATAGCACACCTTTTCGTATAAATCTGGATTCTTTTCCTCGGGATTATCAACTTTATCAGGAATATTCCAAAGGAAAATGGACAGGTTCTATTAAACATATCCCCTCGCAAGATGAGCTGTTACTTGCCAATGTTGGCGCAGTTTGGTTACGTAAAACAGCAGAATTTGAATTTATGAGTAACGAACTAGGACTCCAGGAAAAAGCCTATGCTAAAGCTGAAACAGAACACACTTTACAGAGTTTACTGTTCTCGCTAGATTGTTACTGGATGAGCCACCCTTTGGCCGTTCGCAGCTCACAATGGAAAGGGGAACAATTACAACGGGCAGCAAAGTTGGGTTTTCATATCCCTGCTTCGATTATTTCCAATTGTACCGAGTCAGTAAAGAAATTCAAACAATCCATTGATGACGATATGATTTTCAAATCGATGTCAACACCCATTTTAGCGGCAAACGAAGTAGAAGAAATTGACTGTGTCACATTCGGATTAGGAACAACTTTAGTTACCGATGACGACATGGAAGATCTTGATGCAGTGGCCGAGCTACCTTGTCATTTTCAACAACATATTCCAAAACAATATGAACTTAGAATCACCGTCATTGGTGATAAAGTTTTTGCTGTTAAAATTGATTCTCAGCAAGATGACCGAACTAAACTCGATTTTAGAAATTTTTCCATAGATATTCCTTATAGCGCTGTTGAACTACCTGATGAAATTACAAATCGCTGTCGTGAGTTTGTTCAGAGTTATCAATTGAATTTTGGTGCAATAGACATCATTGTAACCCCAGATAATGAATACGTTTTTCTTGAAAATAATCCCTGTGGCCAATTTTTGTTTGTTGAACAGTTGGTACCTGAACTAAAAATGATGGATGCCATAGCAGACTGTTTAATAGCAGGTGCCCGATGTTGAATCGCTCCCAAATTGAAGCATTAGAAGACGCTTACCAAGGTAGGGTACTGGTTTTGGCCGCTTCAAATATTGAAATCGATCTGTTACCGACGCTGTATGAAACACTTATCGAAATCGGTCACACACAACGATTAGGAGTGGTGTTATATGGTCGAGGGGGAATTGTTAATGCAGCTAGAAGAATTGCCCTACTGTTGCGCGAATTCACAGATCAATTAGACTTTATCGTGCCGTACTTTTGCGAATCATCTGCAACGATTTTAGCCCTGGCGGGTAATAGTATTATAGCCGGATCTCTAGCCATTTTTTCACCAATTGACCCTCATTTGCAGGGTTTGGAAGCTTCGGATGGAGATTCACCAGCGACATTATCATGTCAGGATATTCGCCTTTTTAGTGAAATGATGCAAAACTGGTTTGAACTGGAAGAATCAGAAGCTCATTCCCAATCCAGATCATTGCTTTGCAACAGTATATTCCCCACCACTCTAACATCCTTTTACCGTTCTACTCTTGAGTTACAGGAAATTGGAGAACAGCTGCTTTCCTTCCAATTACCTGATTACAGCAAAGAGCAACGTGCAAAAATTATTGAAAAGTTACTTTATGGTTACCACTCCCATTCTTACGCCATCACTCGTGATGAATTACATCAGCTAGGTCTCAATATACAACATCAATCAGGCGTTGAGGCGTTGGCCTGGAAGATCTCCTGTGACATCAGAGCCAATTTGGGTGCTGGAGTCAGTCTGTCATTGGAGGATGGCTGGAAGGATATGATTATTGCGACAACTGACAAAATACATGTGCGAAAGCGTAAGCTTGATGAAACAGGCATCAGATGGCAAACCATTGAGTTCAAAAATGAGCGTTGAAATCTATTTGTCTGAAGTTTTTCGCATGTTGCTATTTTTTGTACTGTTAACTGCCGCCTGGGGAAAAACTGCCATATTTTCTCTATTCCAACAGAATCTGGTGGACTCTTTTTATGTACCACAAAAGTTAGGGTTCATCGTCGCCATTGGCCTGATCGGCAGTGAGTGGTTATTGGCCTTTTGGCTTTTTTTTGCCAATAGCACAAGGTATTGGGCTTTGCTGGCAACGCTAGGATTATTTATTCTTTTCAGCGCTATCATCATTGTGGTGTTGGTGAAGGATAAACTTATCAGTTGTAATTGTTTTGGTAAGGCCGAACAAAATATTTCCATTTACGATCTGATCCGCAACCTTATTCTGATTTTGGCTTGTAGTTATATTTTGGTTTTGTCTCCAGCACATCAATCAATTGCTCTCGGTGCACAACTATTGCTATCTGGGATCGCCTTTATCTTTTTTCAGCTCAGTATCAAACTGAATGATATTGCGTTTTTACTACGGTTCAAACACGGAAAAACAATCTAATGGATAACCATTTATTGTTCATTTTACTCAGTTGCCTGATCTTCGCCGTTGCAATGAACTTTTTTTTGACGTTTCGATTAACGGCAATAATTCGTACAATGCCTCACAACATGGAGACAACGGAGCCTCCACAACTGAAGAGTTTACCTCTGGGGTTCCCTGCTCCAAAGTTTGAAGCATTCAGATTAGAAGATGGTGAAAATATAGCTACCATAGACACAGTAAAACAACCCTCGGTACTCGTGTTTCTGTCATCAAAATGCAAAGCCTGCCGAAGCAAATTAGTTGATTTGAATCAGATGCAAAACGCAATGGATCATGTTGGTGTTGCCCTGTGGCTGGTTAGTATGGAGCATGAAGATCAGTTTCGACAGTTTCTCCAAAGTTATGAGTTATTACATAGAGCGGTGACCATAGACTGGCAGATGATCAGACAACTAAATCCTTCCGGAGCCAGTCCCTACTACTTATTCCTTGATGAACATAACCAGTTACAAGCCAGTGGAGAAATTGGTAATAATGACTGGCAGAGTTTTCAGCAACAGATGAACGACATCAAAAGCGAAAAGCAACTATGACACCTTTAACAATGAATAATAAACCTGAAATTAATGTTCACTTGCAGCAATTAGCCTTGTTGAAACCCTATATTGGTCGCCTGGTGTTGGCATTTATGATTATGCTGGTGACCGTTATTATCCAGCTGGCTTACCCCAAAGCTATAGCTTATTTCATCGATAATTCTGTACTCGAAAAAGAAGGTAGCTGGTTAACATGGGTAGCATCAATTATGTTAGTGGTTTTTGTGATTCAGGCAATTGCTACTGCAATGCGTTATTACCTGTTTGAAACCACTGGCACGATGATCGTCTCCAGACTACGTCAAAAATTATATAATGCGATTATTTGCAAGGAAATAGGCTTTTTTGACAAAAACAATGTCGGAGATTTAACCAACAGACTATCTTCAGATGTTGAAGTTATGCAGAGTACACTTACCATGGGATTAGCAGTAGCACTGCGATCCTTATTCACCTGTATTGGCGGAACTGTATTACTGCTAATATTATCGCCAGCATTAAGCTTACTGCTACTAATAGTTATACCCGCTTTTATGATTTCATCGCGCTGGGTGGGTAAGCGTATTGGAATCAAGTCAAAAGTCATCCAGCAGAAACTGGCTCACTGTAACCAAATTGCTCATGAACATTTTAGTAATATCAGATTGGTACATGCATTTACCCAACAGGGCGAAGCAAGAAAAAAATATAACGATGCCACTTATTCAGCTCAGGAAACTTCTATCTCAACTACCAGACTACTGGCAGGGTTTCAAGGAGCAGGCTCTTTCATTCAGTATTTTGCCTTATTGATCACACTTTGGTTTGGCGGAAAACTGGTCGCCAATCAGGCCATGTCAATTGGTGGTCTTATGAGCTTTATACTTTATGCTAGCATGGTGGTCAGTTCAGCATCCGTAGTCAGTAGTTTTTGGGGGGAATGGATGAAATCCATCGGAGCATCTGAAAGGGTGTTCGAACTACTTCATCATTTACCACAAACAGGCACCGGAAACGATATTGCAATCGCAATAGATCATTTCAACGGCGAAATTACATTTGATAATGTTTCTTTTAGTTATCCGAGCAGATCCGAGCAAGTGGTACTAAAATCACTCAATTTAACAATCACTTCCGGTGAAAGGGTGGCCTTTGTCGGCCCTTCAGGCGCAGGAAAATCCACTATAGCCAATTTGATTCTGGGATTTTATCCGGCAACATCAGGCCAATTAAAGTTTGATGATATCAGTGCTGAGCAGCTGAATTTAACCGCTATTCGACAAAATATCGCCATTGTCGAACAAGAGCCCACGCTATTCTCAGGTTCCATTCTAGAGAACATGCGTTATGCCAGATCTGATAAATATATTACAGATGAAGAGATCTTCGATGCAGCAAAACATGCCAATGCCCATGATTTTATTAGTCGCTTTCCCCAGGGATATAACACACTTCTAGGTGATCGTGGCATACAACTCTCTGGAGGACAAAAACAACGTATTGCAATTGCACGCGCAATACTACGCAATCCCAAAATTTTAATTCTGGACGAAGCAACCAGCGCACTTGATTCAGAGAGTGAACACCAGGTTCAAACGGCACTTGATCACTTAATGGAAGGACGCACTACAATCATGATCGCACACCGTTTCTCAACAATTGCAAAAGCTGACAGACTGATTGTGATGGATCAAGGGAAAATAGTTCAAAATGGGGTACATCAACAACTTATGGAAGAGACGAATAACTTATACTTCCAGTTAGTAGAAAAACAATTGGCTTACAGTAAATCTGCTTAGACAACTAAAAAAGAGAGTCGCGGTACATTGATAGCAAGTTAAGATGGCTATCTGAGATGCATGAAAACCAGAACAAAGATTAACCATTATCAGCATAGCGGGATCGCGCTTTGTAAACTTCGTCATTTCCTAAGTATTTTATCGGGAACCCATAGGGTTAAAGCTTACTTTTAACTCAAAACTCAAAACTCAATTTATAGCACCAAATATTGATGGATTCCCGATAAAACAACTCGGGAATGACAGATTCTTGAGCAAACTTTCATATAATGCAAAAGCATAATCCCGCCAGCCATTATCAGCTTTTGAACTAAACATTTATTGCGAACATCTCCCTTGCGAGTTAGTATCTCTGCGACAAGAATCCAAAATGGCAGTATAGTTTCATCATTTGGCAGGATAGTTGTAGTTACAAGCTAGGAAAATACGTATTATGCCTTCAAACAGAATGGACTCTGTTGATATCGTCAATTTTTAAGGGGTATTGATATGCATTATGTCATTTTCACATTAGAATCCATTGTACAAAATGCAGACTCTTGTCCTTAATATGCACTCTGGAATCGATTATTAATTCTGATTTCAGAGGTCAGCAACCTTATAAAGCGGCTCAAAATCAAAGTCAATATTAATGAGAATTAATTATGAAAAACATAACTGTATTATTTTCACTAACTTTTAGCACAGTAATTTTCACCTTTTTATTTTTTGCCCCAATGAAAGAGGTAAATGCTTCTGGTACCAAAATTTGCAACATTAAACATCAAGAAACATTAGCTGACGGCACCATTACACCTTGGAGAGATCTAAGTTCCATCGAAGTAGCATCTTATCAGGACTGCCCTATTGTCCCAGCTGATCATCTTATTGAAATAACCTCACATTCAACGTCTAATGGTGGCTTTATTTATAATTATGAAGGAAGAACTCCAAACGCTGCATGTAAAATCAATGGCACTGCAGTGGTAGTAGAAGATCTAGAGATAAGGTAGCATTAATTTATAAATTTTGAAAATGGCTACAAAAGTGCTTTTCAGTTGCTACAATTTGGGCAAGTTAACCAGAACCCTATTTGTTCCATCAACTTTAATTGTAGTGTTGTTTTGCACTTTTTGTTTGCCGATTCAGGCAAAGAATATTCGATTTAACAAGCTGAGTGTCAACGATGGCTTACCAGACAACCAACTAAGATCGATAATTCAAGATGATCTTGGTTATATTTGGTTCGGAACGGAGCTAGGATTAGCACGATACGATGGTTATACCTTAAAATCGTACCTGGCAGACAATGATAACCCACATACCATTGCAGATTCTTACATTCTCGCTTTAGAAGTAGATGAGAACAATGTTCTTTGGGTAAGTGGTACAACAGGACTTAGCCGATACAATCGGGACACCGATGATTTCAGCGTATTTGTTCACGACGAAAACAACCCCGACAGCCTTAGTTCAAATACTATCAGAGCAATCCGTCATGATAAAAACAGTGTTCTTTGGGTCGCCACGGATAAAGGACTAGACCAATTTGATACGATCAATAAACGATTCAATCACTTTACTCATTCACCTCTCGAACCTTCAACTTTACCCAGTAATAAAATTAAAACATTGCTAATAACAAAAAAAGGCGATTTATGGGTAGGGACAGATAAAGGATTGGCACTTTATAACCGGGCTAGCAACAGTTTCGAATTAATCAAATTACAAAACGGCAAACAACCAATTATACGTTCGCTTGCTGAAAATAAATCCGAGGAAATCTGGATCGGTACCCATGAAGGGCTGTTCTTGTATAAACCATCACAAACATCAATTAAAAAAATACAATTTGAAAAAGAGGTTAAATACATACTTTCTACCTTAGTCGACTTTGATGGTAATTTATGGATTGGTACCTATCTACACGGCATTTTTCGTATAGATGGCAACCATAACATTATTAACTTTAAGTCAGACAAAAGTAACCCTACGGCACTATCTGAAAATATGGTACTCAGTCTTTATCAAGATCAATCCAATATCATTTGGGTAGGCACTGGCTATTCAGGTGTCAACTCGTTTAATCCTGATAATTTACTGTTAGGAACCTATGATAATTCCGCAAACAGCTTAGCCTGTCTTCCCACCTCAGATATTCGAAGTGCACTGGCATTAGGTGACAATAAAATGCTCTTCGGCACACTCTCGGGTCTGACTGAGGTCAATCTCGCCCAAAAAACTTGTAAAAATTACACCTCAAACTCAAATTCTGACAATTCATTATCCAACAATGAAGTCTATGCTATGGCACAGGACATGACGGGGCAGTTTTGGATCGGAACAAATGAAGGCTTGGATAAATTTGATCCTGTCAATGGAATATTTGAGAGATTTGAAGAACAATCAAATATAAAAGCGGTTAACAAAATTTCCAATCAAAAAGGTTATCTTATTCTAGGTACTTTCGAAGGCCTGCGTAAAGTGAAGCTTTCAACAGGAAAAATATCAGAATTTTCTACAAAGGACAAAAAATTAAAAAAAGCTTTAATTTACAATATTGAGAAGGATGAAAATGGAATTAATTGGGTCGCTTCCAATCAAGGCCTTTTAAGTATCGATAACCAACTCACCCAGGTTCATCAAGTTAGTTTTCTGGAAAAATCATTTAATAATAAACAGATCCATGCCCTCGCGATCGACAAAAGTGGTGCAATATGGATAACCATCGAAAATGAGGGACTCTTTAACTTCCAACCAGAAACTAAAACCTTAAAAGCTGTTGGCAAACAACTTGGTCTTAAAAAGAAGACAGGATTTACCGGGCTTTACGTCGATAATTTTGACAACCTATGGCTTGCGACTGCCAATGAGGGTCTATTCATGATCGATAAAGCCCGAAAAAAATTGACTAACTTCCATGTCAGTGACGGCCTACAAAGTGAGGCGTTTAATTATTTTGCTTTTACACAAACCCCAAAGGGCACTTTACTATTTGGTGGAGCAGATGGGTTCAATTTATTTGACCCAACGAAAATCAAGAATAATAAAACCCCGCCCCAAGTTTCCTTGATCCAATTAAAACGCTTCGGTAAAACGGTAGTCCCTCATCAAAACTACGATGGCTTAACGATTGATAAACATATTTCTGAATTGGTAACACTCAATCTGACTCACCGAGATACCATGTTTGGTTTTGATTTCGTCGCGATCCATTATGTCGACCCCGATAAAATCAGCTACGCCTACCAATTGGAAGGATTCGACCAAGACTGGGTTACTACTAGCGCACAAAATCGTGGTGTCACTTACAATAACGTATCACCAGGCGACTATGTTTTTCGAATGAAAGCACAAACTAAAAACGGCGTTTGGAGTGAAGATGATGTTGCCTTGAAAATTCATATTTCCCCAGCTCCCTGGTTAACCTGGTGGGCATTTACACTTTATGCGCTAAGTTTAATTTTGTCTATTTTCGTTTTTATCAAAAAACGGACACAGCTCCTTGAACAGAGAGCGCAACATTTACAAACCACGGTCGCCAGGAAAACGAGCGAACTGGTTACCGAAAAACAGAAAGTTGAACTATTACTCTCCCAAAAAAATGAAGAGTTCGCCAATATATCTCATGAGTTTCGCACACCATTGACCTTGATCCTGGGACCGCTTAGCCAGGCACTCAAAAGAGTTAACGATGAGGCAGTTCTCAGTAGATTAAACATTGTTCAAAGAAACGGTTATCGACTGCTACGCATGGTGGATCAACTGCTCAACCTGGAGACTTTTCGAGTAAAAGCCATCACTCAAAGATCACCTCAAGCAGTGGGTAAAACAATAAAACTGCTCGCCGACGCATTTACCGATTTAGCGGAAGAAAAAAATATCAAGCTAAGAGTGGAAGATATTGTTGATGTCAATTTCGAATTCACCGCCGACGCCCTTGAGAAAATCATTCTTAATTTACTCTCCAACGCCATAAAATATACAAAAACCAATGGAACTATTAGCATAAGCTCATCACGCACTAAGAATAACGAGCTCAACATTCAGGTGAGCGACACAGGTATTGGTATTCCAGCCGATAAACTCGATGCTATTTTTGAACGCTATAACCGAGTGTTGGATGAAAATAGCGAACGGATCCACGGTGCGGGCATAGGTTTGGCATTGATTAAGAATTTGGTGGAAACACACCATGGCCGCATTGAAGTTAACAGTGAGTTAGGTCAGGGGACGACTTTCAATGTCATTCTTCCAATTATTGGAGAAGTGGATGCAAATTTAGTCAACTCCCACAATAACAAAGAAGTGATTGCGATGGAATTAATGGGCTTAACACAGCAAACAAAGCCCATTGCAGAGCATTTACAACCAACTAATCCGGTGCAAAATGACGATAAACAATCAGTCTTGGTGATCGAAGACAATCAGGATATGCGGGATTATATTGTAACCAGTATCGGAGATGAATATCGAGTTTTGAATGCCAGCAATGGTAAAGAGGGTCTGGATCTGGCTATTGTAGAGGTTCCCGACCTAGTCATTAGCGACATCATGATGCCAATAATGGATGGCTACCAAGTAACCAACGAACTCAGAAATAATCAAATAACCAACCATATTCCCGTTATATTGTTAACGGCTCGCGGAGACCGTGAAAGCAGACTGAAGGGATGGTTTGAAAAAGCAGATGAATATCTAACCAAACCCTTTGACGTTGAAGAGCTAAAAATTCGCTTAATTAACCTTCTTGAAATTAGAAACATACTCAAGAAACGCTTTGGTGAAACCGTTTTCCAACCATTTGAAACAACAACTCAAAATGAAAAACCAGATGATTCGGCAGGAACAAATAACAAACAACAACAATTTGTAGCTCAGTTAAACCTGGTTCTTGAAAGCACTTATTCTGATCCCACTTTTTCTAATACAGAATTCGCATCAAAACTCGCCATGAGCGAGCGCCAATTATTCCGAAAATTAAAAAGCGTTCTAGATATGACACCCTCTGATTATTTGCGAAGGTATCGACTGGAAAAAGCTAAACAATTAATTAGCCAGGGAAAAAGTGTTAGTTTCGCCACCTTCGAAGTAGGCTTTTCCAATCCCAGTTATTTTGCCAAGCGTTTTAAAGCACAGTTTGGAATATCTCCCAGCCAATGTAAAAAAATATAGCTTTGGCATTTGTAACTGTTTAGCTACAGGCGCATTTATCAACTCGCTGAATAGTTACTGGCATTTTAGAATTTATACCCTCTAATCATCCTGTCTGATTTCAGAAAGATAAAAAACGTCAATATTGAAGGCATAAACTATCATTAATTCCTCATAACCTTTTCCATCTTATAATCGTAAGCGTCTAGTGAAGACCACCTAGACAATTAGACAATTAGACAATTAGACAATAGATTTCAAATCAACATTCCAAGGCATCAGATATTCAAGATCATCAGGTTTCTTTGGCAACTCTTCAAGCAAATACATCAAATAATTGAAAGGTGTCAGTCCATTTGCCTTGGCTGTTTCAATCAAGCTATAAAGAATAGCACTGGCATGTGCGCCACTGGCGGTATTGCTAAATAGCCAGTTCTTTCTGCCGATCACAAACGGTTTGACCGCTCGTTCGGCTCGATTATTGTCGATATTAATATGGCCACTTTTTAAATAACCTATTAATTTCTCCCATTGATTTAAGCTGTACTTAATCGCCGTACCAATGGCTGACTTTGGC
>JBFFIY010000119.1:0-15719 GCA_041556195.1 Enterobacterales bacterium | reverse complement strand
TTGGATGTTTAGTTATTATCCAACTGACTGGAGCCACTACCGAGTGACTTATAGTGCCAGGTTTCGATTAATAGATACAAACATGCAAAAAATTATTGCAGAAAGTATGTGCACCAGTGTCCAGGGAGATGACAAAAAACCTCCAACCAAAGATCAACTGTTAACAGATAAAGCCGCGTTACTCAAAGACTATTTAAACAAAGCCTCAATCGCATGCATTGAAGGATTGTCGAAAGATATTTTAATGATTTAATATTTTGGATGAAGCCTAAGAGTCAACGGCCAATGATAGGACGCTCTTAAGTTGAAAATTAAAAAGGTCTTGGAACTCAATGAGTTTTAGTTTTTGATTAATTACAAGTATTAAGTGTTGGACAGGTTGTTCTATCTTAAACATTGAGATACAAAGGAAAGAATTATGAAAATGATTAAAAGTTTAATATTAGTTATGGCATTAATAGTTCCAAACATTGCTGTAGCAGTAGTCAAGCAATCAGGTAAAGTTATAGGATTTGTGCCTTATTCTGTTGATGAAAAAGAGGTTCTAATATTTAAGCTGGAAAATAATATAACAACAACTTGTAATACAACTGGTCGTTTTGCCATTGATAGTACTTCACCAAGATACAAAGGTACATTTTCGACTGTTCTTGCAGCTTACTATGCAAAAACTCCTATAATTGTTTATTACTTTCCAACTTGTAATAGTTGGAGGAACTCAGCAGATGTCGATTTTATTTGTGTTGGAAGTGTTAATTGTTGATCTGGAGTTGGTAGCAGATTTAAAACATGGGTCCGAATTCGTACAATAAGTGCGATTCTCAGTTTATGAAAAAATGATTAAAATTGGTTGGCGAATAAATTAACTAAAAACCAGGGATTTCCATGAAAAGTTGCCAACATTTAAGCAATGAAGAAAGGTTTTATATCCAGCATGGAATCAGAGTAGGAAGGGCCAAAAAGCAAATAGAAGGAGAGCTTTGTAGAGCTCCATCGGTTATTTAGTGAAATCTTTTTTTCGTTTTCCCAGAGCTGAGGTTAATGAATGTTTTTGCAATAATCACCGTAATAGTTTTTTTCCAGGTTTGTTTTACATTGCCAATTGATATTGTTACCTCCCATAGTTAATTTTGGCTGAAGAATTAGTACTGCATTGCTACTAAAACGTTCAGAATCAAGATGAGCTACAAGGCTTCCACCATAATCAATCTGGATATGATTAATATAACCCTGATCTTGAACATCTGATTGGTTTAATTGGATGTCGCTCAGATTAGTTGGCCATTAAAATCGCTTTAGGCGCGGCATTGATTGAAGCCAATGGTTACTCCCTTAGCAAAATCAATAACAAAGCATAAAGTGATTTTAATCCCATCGTAGAAGTGCTTGAGCTTCCTCACTTCAAATCATAAGGGAATAACCATTAATCTTCAATACGCCTCGAATTGAGAAAGCTCAAGCACTCTGAAATCCTGCATCCTCATAGCCTGCATCCTCATAGGTTACGGGTATATAGTTTTCCCTGTCAATTCCCTTGAAATTATTCAAACATTCCCCATTAAGTCAGGATTAGTATTTAAAACTCTTTAATTAAGTGAATTTTATGCCTATTTACGAATACCAATGCCGAAATTGTGAACATTCTCTGGAAAAACTGCAGAGGATGAGTGATGAACCTCTGACAGACTGCCCTGAATGTGAGCAACCAACCTTGAATAAGCTGATTTCATCTGCAGCCTTTAAATTGAAAGGCACTGGTTGGTATGAGACAGATTTTAAGGATAAAAAAGCAGAGACGAAACAGCCTTCTTCGCCAAAGAAGGATGTTAAGTCGGAAAAAACACCCACAAGCACCTCTAAAACGGACAAAGTAGCTACTAAGTCAACGGATTAACGGCCTAAAGTTAAGTCTTCTTTACTGTAAAGCCTCTGTGGCGTAAAATTCTGGCCTTAAAAATCAATCTCTTTTAGCTAGCTTTTGAGGCTTGAGGATTGATTATCCACTTTCATTTTACTTAAAAGAAATAACATGCGAACTCATTATTGCGGTCAAATCACTGAAACTCTGCTTGAACAAGCCAATTCCGAAAATGTCACGCTTTGTGGTTGGGTGCATCGAAGACGCGATCTGGGAGGCGTGGCTTTTATTCAGCTTCGTGATCGAGAGGGAATTGTACAGGTAGTATTTGAACCCGATAATCAGGATTTGTTCAAAATTGCGGAATCGCTACGCTATGAAGATGTGATCAAGGTAGAAGGTGTGGTGCGAGCCAGACCTGAAGGCATGACTAATGCGGATATGACCACGGGTAAAGTGGAAGTGTATGCGCGAGCGGCAACCGTACTAAACCGCTCTGAACCACCAGCAATTCCCGTTGATAAACCGACAGAAATCTCCGAAGATTTGCGCTTGAAATATCGTTATCTCGATTTACGTCGTCCTGAGATGACGGCAAGATTTAAGTTACGCTCAGCGGTTAATCGTAGCCTTAGAAATTATCTTGAAGACGAAGGTTTTCTTGAAGTTGAAACCCCTATTCTAACTAAGGCTACACCAGAGGGCGCACGTGATTATCTGGTGCCAAGCCGTGTACATGAAGGTGAGTTTTACGCTTTGCCACAATCTCCCCAATTATTTAAGCAGTTGTTGATGATGTCGGGTTTTGATCGTTATTATCAAATAGTGCGTTGTTTTCGTGATGAAGATTTAAGAGCTGATCGCCAGCCTGAATTTACTCAGTTAGATATTGAAACCAGCTTTATGGATGAAGAAGGTATTATGGGGATAATGGAAAAAATGATCCGTTCCACTTTTAAACAACATCTTGATGTTGAACTGGAAAACCCTTTTCCCCGCATGAGTTATGCAGAAGCCATGAAACGTTATGGTAGCGACAAACCTGATCTACGTATGGATCTTGAGTTAATTGATATTGCCGATCTGGTAAAAGATATTGATTTCAAAGTTTTTAGCCAACCGGCTAATGATGAAGAGGGTCGAGTGGCTGTTATTCGTGTTCCAGGTGGTGCCAGTTTAAGTCGTAAAAATATTGATAATTATGGTAAATATGTGGGCAAGTATGGCGCGAAAGGTCTGGCTTATATCAAGGTGAATGATGTTGAAGCTGGCCTTGAAGGTATGCAGGCTCCCATTGTTAAGTTCTTTAGTGCTGAAATGATGCAGGCTGTTTTAGAGCGAACCGAGGCTCAAACTGGTGACTTGCTGTTTTTTGGAGCTGATAAACAACATGTGGTCAATGATGCGCTGGGTGCTCTTCGTTTGAAGTTGGCGCAAGATCTTGATTTGGTCGAAGAGGGCTGGAAGCCACTTTGGGTGGTTGATTTTCCAATGTTTGAACAGGATGAAGAGGGTGGATATCAGCCTCTTCACCATCCATTTACGGCACCTTTGACGGAGGATATTGCTGCACTTAAGGCTGATCCTGCAAAGATCTTATCCAGAGCCTATGATATGGTACTTAATGGGAGTGAAATAGGTGGTGGTTCAGTTCGTATCCATCAACCGGAGATGCAAAGAGCCATTTTTGATATTCTGGGCATTAGTGAAGATGAGGCCAATGACAAGTTTGGATTTTTATTGGAAGCATTGAAATATGGTTGTCCTCCTCATGGCGGTTTAGCTTTTGGATTAGATAGACTGGTGATGTTAATGTGTGGTGCTGATAGCATTAGAGACGTGATTGCTTTTCCTAAAACGACCACTGCAAGTTGTCCTTTGACTTCAGCACCTTCATCGGTGGATGAGCCACAACTTAGTGATCTACACATTGCGGTTAATAAAAAAAGTAAGCCTGAATAAAAGTAACCTGAACAGTCACAGATGTAGTTGACTAATCGCTGAATAGTTACAAATAAAATAAGAGAAGTCCTTTAATTTGGAGAGCCCAAAGATGGCAGGAAATAGCATGGCAGGACACATTAATGGCAGGACATAGTAAATGGGCTAATATTCAACATCGTAAAAAAGCCCAGGATGCCAAACGTGGAAAACTCTTTACCAAATTAATTCGTGAAATTGTGGTGGCTGCACAAATGGGTGGAGGTGATCCAGATGCCAATCCCCGACTTCGAGCGGCTATAGACAAATCCCTCGGCGCTAATATGACCCGTGACACCGTAGAAAGAGCCATCAAACGCGGTGCAGGTGGTGGTGATGGTGACGATGTTGTTGAACTGGTGTATGAAGGTTATGGGCCAAGTGGTGTTGCAATATTAGTTGAGGCGATGACGGATAATCGTAACCGAACTGCTGCTGAAGTGAGGCATGCTTTCGGTAAGCATGGAGGCAATTTAGGCGCAGCGGGTTCGGTAGCTTATTTATTTAATCGGGTTGGGCTCATTAGTTTTGCACCGGGCACCGATGAAGATACTATTATGGATATTGCCATTGAAGCTGGTGCTGATGATGTGGTTACTTATGAAGATGGTTCTATAGATGTTCAAACGACATTAGAAACATTTGGTCCGGTACAAGATGCTTTGGAAAAAGCAGAGTTAACTTCTGCCAATGCTGAAATGACCATGATTGCTTCAACTGAAACTGAGCTTGATCAAGATGGTGCCGAAAAACTCATGCGATTAGTAGATAGACTTGAAGATCTTGATGATACTCAGGAAGTCTATACCAACGCCGATATTTCAGAACAAATCATGAGTACACTTGGTTAACCTTGTGAACTTGAAAAACTATCAATGTCTATCATATTAGGAATTGATCCTGGATCTCGTATTACCGGATATGGAGTGATCCGAGCTTACAATAACAACATCAGCTACCTTGATTGCGGCTGTATCAGAGTCAAAATTGATGATGAAACGGTATTAAGTGATCGTTTGAGGCAAATTTTTGAAGGCATTTCTGAAATTATTACAACTTTTAACCCGGATGAAGTTGCCATTGAGCAGGTTTTTTTATCAAAAAATGCAGATTCAGCCTTAAAATTAGGGCAGGCCAGAGGTACAGCCATGGTTGCTGCTGCGATTAAAGGACATCAAGTTGCCGAGTATTCCGCACGCCAAATCAAACAAGCCGTGGTAGGAACCGGAGCTGCTGATAAAACTCAAGTTCAACACATGGTAAAAGTACTTCTTAAACTCAATAAAACGCCTCAATCTGATGCAGCCGATGCATTGGCAGTTGCGCTATGTCATAACCAAATGAGGGCTGGTCTTGCTGCAGTGATTGGAGCGAGTAAGGTACGTAGAAAACGAATACGTTAAATAGATAAGGTGAGCGAATGATTGGTCGTATAAAAGGCATTTTAATAGAAAAGCAGGCTCCAGATATTTTGGTGGATATTCAGGGTGTCGGTTACGAACTGTTGGTTCCTATGACGACTTATTATCAGTTGCCTGGAATTGGTCAGTCAATTCTTCTACATACCCATCTGGTTGTACGTGAAGATGCACACCTTTTGTTTGGATTCTCAGAGCTCGATGACAGACGAATGTTTCGTGAATTAATTCGGATCAGCGGGGTAGGCCCAAAACTCGCTCTTGCGATTTTGTCAGGCATGAGCACGACTGAATTTATTCACCTTGTAATTGAAAATGATTTTGTTGGATTAACAGCTTTGCCCGGAGTCGGCAAAAAAACTGCCCAGCGATTAGTGGTAGAAATGAAAGATAGACTGGAAAACTGGCAAATTACTGAACTTTCAGATAGTCCATCTTCGGTGAAACAGGAACCAACCAGTCACAGGCAATTAGAAAAAGATGCTGTATCAGCCTTGATCGCATTAGGGTATAGCCCACAACAGGCTTCAAAATCCATTTCAAAAATCAGGGATCAGGCACAAACCAGTGAAGAAATGATACGTTTGGCTCTTAAGTCGATGTAGCCAAAAGCGTAGCCATGCAAAAACATCAGCAGAAAGAACCTCATGTTCCGTATTTGGTTTATAAATCAGATATATCCTACTTTAGTGGCAAACTGGAAGCCTATTTACGTTATAAAGCAATCCCTCACCAGACGATTGATACTGACTGGTTTTCCTTGAACAAAATAGCTGAGAGCACGGGATTTAAAAAAATGCCTGCGGTGAAAATGGCCAATGGTCATTGGCTGTATGATACGACACCCATGCTACAGTGGTTTGAACAATATTACCCGGAATCTTCAATTTCACCTGTCGATCCAGCACTAAGGTTTATATCTTTGTTGATCGAAGACTACGCAGATGAATGGTTATGGCGTCCTGCCATGTGGTGGCGTTGGATCCCGCGAGCTACTCGTTGGGCGCTGGGCTGGCGGATTTCTTCCGATTTTTTAAGTCGAACATTTGCTCGACCACTGGGTTGGTATTTTGGTAAGCGCCAATCTAATGAATGGTTATGGGGGGACGGAGTTACTCGTCAAAATTCTGCTATGGTTCGTGACATGTTATTTAGAGAATTTGAATTTCTGGAACCACAGCTTGAAAAACAACCTTTTCTTCTGGGTAGTCATCCGTCTGCGGTAGACTTTGGTTACTTTGCTTCAATGTTTCGCCATTTTGGCAACGATCCTGCGCCAGCAGAAGTGATGCGACGGCAGGCACCCAATACCTATGAATGGCTGGCTCGATTGTGGAATGCAAAAGCCTCTAAATTGGCTCTACAGCAACAATGGATTTGGCCTGAAGGACAACATTGGAAACCTTTATTAAATCGTATTGTTAATGATTATTTGCCTTACCTTCATCAAAACGCACTTGCACATCAAAAGGGGAAGAAACGTTTTGATCATGTTGGCGCAACTTTTCATTTCAAAAATACGAAAACGACCATATACAGAGTCTGGTGTCGTGAAGTATTACAACAGGAATACAGCGCATTAACAGCTAGTGATAAACAGCGAGTTGATGAGTCGTTTGTATCAGTTGGCGGGTTGGATATTCTTGAAAAAGATGGCGTAATTGAGTCAGGAATTGCACATCGGTTCGACTTGCCGTTTAACCCGGAAAAAAAGAAACCGTTTAAGCAATCTTTAATGACCTTTTTATTTGGTCAGCCCAGAAACTAGAGATAGTAACTCAATGCCATTAAATGAGATGTGGCCGAGCTAATAATTAGCCTCAGTTCTGGCTAAGAGGAAAAATATTTTATTTACCAGAGCCTGCCCCGTGAGTGCAGCGAGTGCTTCGTGCCCTTCGTGGTGAAAATCTCTTAAACAGAATTCAGGTTAATTAAGGTTATTTATGAAAAAAATGGTTAAAATGTGACTTTTTGTGAATAAAGCTTGAGTCCCTTGCTTTCAATTGCTTAAATGCTTGTCATACAACGGTGTTTTGCCTGATTTATCCTTTATTTGGCAAATAATGTACATAGTGAGATCATGATAGAAAGCGAACGTATTATTTCTGCTGAACCAGAATTTGAAGAAGAAAGAGTTGATAGGGCCATTCGACCTGTACTTCTGGCTGATTATCATGGTCAGAAGCAGGTCACAGAGCAAATGGGGATCTTTATAGAAGCGGCCAGGAAACGAAAAGAAGCTCTCGATCACTGTTTGATTTTTGGTCCGCCCGGACTTGGAAAAACCACGTTATCTCACATTATTGCCAATGAAATGGGGGTTGGATTAAAAACTACCTCTGGTCCAGTTATTGAAAAAGCCGGTGATTTAGCGGCTTTATTGACAAATCTTCAACCCAATGATGTGTTATTTATTGATGAAATTCATCGGCTGAGCGTTGTGGTAGAAGAAATTCTTTATCCTGCAATGGAAGATTACCAATTGGATATCATGATTGGAGAGGGGCCTGCGGCACGTTCAGTTAAGCTTGATTTACCGCCATTTACTTTAGTTGGCGCTACCACCAGAGCTGGTTTATTGAGTTCACCTCTTCGTGACAGGTTTGGTATTGTGCAGCGGCTGGAATTTTATAATGTTAATGATCTTAACGGTATTGTGCAACGTTCAGCTAATAAACTGGGGTTAGATCTTGAAGCCGATGGCAGCTATGAGGTTGCCAGCCGATCTCGCGGGACACCACGTATTGCTAATCGATTATTACGTCGAGTAAGAGATTATGCCGAGGTTAAAGGTAGTGGCCGTATTGATCAAACAATCGCCAATAAAGCTTTGGAAATGTTAGATGTTGATGATAAAGGTTTTGATAGCATGGATAGAAAACTATTGTTGGCAATAATAGAGAAATTTGATGGTGGTCCGGTTGGTCTCGAAAGCCTTGCGGCCTCAATTGGTGAAGAAAAAGATACCATTGACGAAGTACTGGAACCTTTTCTCATACAACAGGGATTTATCGTGCGAACACCAAGAGGCCGCCTGGCGACTAATAAAGCTTATCAACATTTTGGCCTTACCATTCCAACTGAAGCAGGCTAAAATGTGTCAAACATAGTTAACACTTGTCTGTATTTAAATCAGTACATAGATATTCAAGGGAAAAATAACCACTTATGACGGAATTTTTGCTGCCCATTCGTGTCTATTACGAAGATACTGATGTTGCCGGTGTGGTTTATCATGCCAATTATCTAAAGTTTCTGGAACGTGCACGAACAGAATGGCTACGGGCTTTAGGGCTGGATCAAAAATTACTCATTGAACAGGATATTGCTTTTGCCGTGGTGAAGGCGGAGCTCAGCTATTTAAAACCAGCTCGATTCAATGATCGTCTGATGGTTAGCAGCAGGGTGAGCCACCATGGACGAGCCAGTATGACTTTTGAGCAGAAAATCTATTTATGTCTGGGTTCTGATGAAAAATTGACTGAAACTAATACTTTAACTGAAGCCAGTATTTTAAATGAAGCAGAAATTAAAGTGGCCTGTGTTACCTTAAGTACCATGAAACCAAGAACGATACCTGAAGTTCTACGTGAGGAATTTAACCGTGCAATCTGATTTATCCATTTTAGATCTATTTTTAAATGCCAGTTTGCTGGTTCAGGGAATCATGGGATTATTGTTGCTATCTTCTGTGATTTCATGGAGTTTAATCGTTCAAAAAAGTCGTTTGTATAACAAAGCATCACTCTGGGCGACAGAATTTGAATCTAAATTCTGGTCAGGTATCGATCTTAATAAACTCTATGCTGCGCTGGCGCATAGGCGCGACAATTTAATGGGGCTTGAGAAGGTTTTTCATGCTGGTTATGGCGAGTTCATGCGTCTTCGCAAACAAGAAGGTGTTTCAGGAGATGCCGTAATGGATGGAGCACAGCGTTCCATGCGTGTGACCTTTTCTCGAGAAATAGATGATTTGGAAACCGGTGTGTCGATGTTAGCTACTATTGGTTCTGTTTCTCCCTATGTTGGATTGTTTGGTACGGTTTGGGGGATCATGCACTCTTTTATTTCTCTTGGCAGTGTTAAACAGGCAACCCTTGCTATGGTTGCACCGGGTATTGCAGAAGCGTTAGTGGCAACGGCAATGGGGCTATTTGCGGCTATTCCAGCTGTTATCGCCTATAACCGATTTAGTGCTCGTATGGAAAAACTCGAAAATCAGTATCGTTATTTTATTGAAGAGTTTTCAGGGTTATTACATCGTAAGGCGCACAGTAGAAATGTGATCCATTCCGCACCTGAAGTTTCGTCAGAAGAAATATCTTCAGCTAAAAATCGTAGGTAGAGCCGATATGGAAGTTCGTAAACGTCGTAAACCTATGGCTGAAATCAATGTCGTACCATACATTGACGTGATGTTGGTCTTGTTGGTGATCTTTATGATTACTGCGCCTTTGATTACGGCAGGAGTTAAAGTAGATTTGCCTCAGGCCGAGGGAGAGCCTTTATCCACAGAGGCAGAAACCCCGTTAATTGCTTCTATTGATAAAGAGGGCAATTATTTTCTTACAGTCGGTGATTCACAGGATGAAGCAATCACTTTGCAGCAGCTTATTACCCTGGTCAAAGCCCATCGAGAAGTGTCGCCTAAAGCCGCTATTTATGTGAATGGTGACAAAGAGATTAATTATGGCAAGGTGGTCTCATTATTTGTTGCGCTGCAAAATGCCGGTATTCAAGATACCAGTTTGATGGTTGAACCCGGAGAACAGCAATGAAGGGGGAGTCATTAGTTATACCAGTTTCCAGTTCTATTTTTCTTCATTTGATTTTGGGGGCCCTGGTGTTTTTTAATACCAGTTTTGATAGTGACGACAAACCTGCTCCCACAATTTCAACTTCCTCTCCTTCATCTGTAAATAAAAAAGTCAAAACCATTGATACCGTCGTATTAGATAAGGCTAAAGTGGATGATTTAGTTGATAGAATTCGTAAAAAGAAAAAAGCCGATACCGATAAGCGCAAAGCATTAGAAAAGCGTCTGGCACAATTAGAAGCAAAACAAAAAACTGAAAACAAGAAAACTGCAGCCGCCATTAAAAAACGCAAAGAAGCAGACAAAAAAGCAAAGTTGGCGGAGAAAAAACGTAAAGAAGCTCAAAAAAAGCAACGTTTGGAAGAAAAGAAACGACTTGCGGCTGAAAAACAAACAAAAGAACAGCAAGAAAAGGCCAAACTGGCAGCAGACAATAATAGAAAAGAAAGTTTGTTACTCGAACAGCAGCGTAAAGAACGAGCCATTGAAGAGGCCAAAACAAAGGTACTGGCGGATAAACGTATTGAAGAGGAACTTCAAAGGCAACGTCAAAAAGAACTTGAAGAGCAAATGCTGGAAGAGCAAAGGGCCATTGCTGCCGAACGACGACAGTTTGTTTTATCAGAGGTGGACAAGTTTAAGGCTTTGATCCACGATAAAATTCGTAGCAATTTGATTGCTGGTGTCGATGCGGTGGTTGATATTCGGTTGGCACCCGGTGGTCTGGTGATTGATGTTAATTGTACAGATGGTGATGTAGTCGCTTGTCGAGATGCTGTAGTTGCTGTAAAAAAGTCAGGTTTGTTGCCAGTGTCGAAAGATCCAGAAGTGTTTAAACAATTACGTGAAATCAGGTTGACCCTGAACGAATTACGATAGTAAAGGAAGTAGACTTTTTATGATGTTTATGAAAAAAATGATGAAGTTCAAATCTATATTGCTATTAGCGCTGCTGTCAGCTTTAATTTCGTCTAAAGCAATGGCTGTACTAGAGATTGAAATTACCAAGGGCTCTGAAAATGCCAGACCTATTGCGATTGTTCCTTTTAAATGGCGTGGTGTGGCCCCTTTGCCACAGAATATTTCACAAATAGTGTTTGAAGATCTGGCTCGAAGTGGTCGTTTTAAGCCCATGCCCTTAGCCGATTTACCCGAACAACCCTGGCTTTCAAATCAAATGACTTATGAACTCTGGAAAAAAGAGGGCATTGAAGCCGTTGTTGTTGGTGAAATTATTGCTATAGGAGAAGATTCTTATCAGGTGAGTTTTGAGCTTATCGATGTGTTTTCGGGGCAAAAAACCGATGAAGCAGTTGGTCGTTTACAAGGTGGAGAGCTGATTATCAGTGAAGGAAATAGCTCAATTCTTGAATCGAGACGAACTACTGTAGGTAAAACAGCCCTTCGAAAACATGCACATTACATATCAGATGTTGTTTATGAAAAACTTACCGGCATTCGAGGCGCCTTTTCAACACGTCTTGCCTATGTGAGCATCGACCGTTCAGTTACCAATCAGTTTCAACTGGTTGTATCGGATGCTGATGGTTATAACGATCAGGTGATCAGAGATTCCAGTGAGCCTCTTATGTCACCGGTCTGGTCACCTGATGGTTCGAAACTGGCTTATGTGAGTTTTGAGTCAGGGCGTTCGCAGATTTTCATTCAAAATATTTTTACTGGTGAAAGAAGGGCGGTTACTAGCTTTAAAGGTATTAATGGAGCGCCATCCTGGTCACCTGATGGCAAAAGAATGTCCATGACCCTGTCAAAAGATGGTAACCCGGATATCTATGTGCTTGAGTTGGATACGGGTTCTCTTAGCCGAATAACCAGACATTGGGGGATAGATACAGAATCTAGCTGGCACCCTGACGGGCAACATATTATTTTCACCTCAGATCGTGGAGGAAAACCACAAATTTACCAGGTTAAAGTGGGTGAAACCAAAGCGAAACGTCTAACTTATGCGGGTAATTACAATGCAGGTGCCGCTTATACGGCTGATGCTGAACATATTGTGATGGTTCATCGTGAAAATAATATTTTTCATATTGCCATACGTGATGAAAATTCCGGTACTATTCAGCCTTTAACTGAAACTCAATTAGATGAATCTCCTAGTATTGCTCCGAATGGGAGTATGATAATATATGCCACTCTCTCACGAGGACGTCGTGTTTTGGCAGCCGTATCAACAGATGGCAGGTTTAACACCATACTTTCCGGGAGTAGAGGTGATGTAAGAGCACCAGCCTGGTCGCCATTTTTGAATGATTAGAGACATATTGAATAATGGGCTTATGCTGTTATTTTTGTAGATTGAAAGATAAGAGTGTGAGCCAGGGTTTGTTGTTCTTTGGATGTGATGCAGATTTTTAGGTGATTTTTCATCTATCAAGGATAAAAAATGGTCATGTAGTTTTTCTACATCATGTTTTTTATAACGAAGATAGAGGGAATAATCGACAAAAATATGTGTTATAGCCAAAGAACAACAGACCCTAAAACCTTGAACAAATTGTAAAATACTGTATAAAGAATTCTATAAACATAAAAGGGGATCCAACCATGACAAAAACAGTAACCAAGGCACTTGTCTTCGCTTTGACGGCATTGATGCTTGCAGCTTGTACTACTACAGCAACAAAAACCGATGATTCAAAAACTGATATAAGTGATACTTCAGGCACTACTACTGTGATTGAGCCAACAGGCCCGACAGCAGAAGAGGTAGCTTTGAAAAAAGATCAGGAAATGAGAGCTGCTCGTACAATCTATTTTGATCTGGATAAGCACAACATTAAAATGGAATATCGTGAATTGATTCAGGCTCACGCTAAATTTCTGGCTAAAAATCCAGCAGTTAATGTTAAACTTGAAGGTCATGCCGATGAACGTGGTACACCTGAGTATAATATTGCCTTAGGTGAAAAACGTGCTAAAGCGATAGCTGATATGTTCCGTAGTTATGGTGTATCTAACAGTCAAATTGAAGTTATCAGCTACGGTGAAGAAAGACCAGTGGCAATGGGCCATAATGAGTCAGACTGGGCTCAAAACCGTCGAGTACAAATTAACTATAACCTTTAGTTTTTAGCTAAAAACCTATTAAATGTGTAGGGTTTAACATGATAAAAAACGGACAAGTATTAAAGTCCGCATTAATAGGGCTGGCATTATATGCTAGCCCTTTTGTCGTTCAAATATCTGGTGCGGCTGATGTGGTGCGCTCATTGTCACTAGAAGAAAGAGTGGCTCGTCTGGAAAATATGACACAGCAAAGAAATCAGGTGATGGTCAATCTTCAATATAAACTAGCCGAAATTCAGGAAGAATTAGGTGGTTTGAGAGGAACTCAGGAAGAGCACAGCTTTAGTTTGGAGCAATTGACAGATCGACAACGAGATATCTATAGAGATGTTGATACTCGATTAGGTGAAGTGCGTGAGCAACTTTTAGCTATGGCTTCTGGAAAACTTCCAGTCTCTGGACTGGGTTCTACGTCGTCTTCATCCCTGCCATCTACTGGTTCGTCAACGGCCCAGGCTGATAATTTAGCTGCTAACCCTAAAAATGCTACTGAAACAGTGGATAATGATCGAGCCTCTATCAGAACAATGTCAGATGATGGTGCCGAGAGTTATAATAAAATTTTTCCTCTGGTGAGGAATAAAAACTATTCACAAGCCATAGATGCCTATAAAGCTTTTATCGCAACCTATCCACAAAGTAAGTTTATTGCAAATTCTCACTATTGGTTAGGTCAGGTATATTTTGTGCAAGGACGTCTTGAGGATGCTGTTATCCCATTTCAGACGGTACTTGATAAATATCCTGATTTTACTAAATCGGCTGACGCTATGCTGAAACTAGCTATCATAAAAAGTTCATTAGATGATAAGGCCACAGCTGTAGCTTTGTTTCAGAGAATCATTAATGAATATCCCGCAACTTCTACCGCCAGAATGGCTGAGAAAAGATTAAAAGAATTGAACCTTTAATTCTTGATAATGAGTTGTTGGGTGTATGAGTCGAGAGTGATCTTCAGATAATTTATTCAGGTTAAGTTCTAGCCGTTCTCAGAGGCATATTTTGAGTCGTTTACGCATCACTGAAATTTTCTACTCCCTTCAGGGAGAATCAAGAAGCGTTGGTTTCCCCACGGTTTTTATTCGACTAACGGGCTGTCCTTTAAGATGTCATTATTGTGATACTGAATATGCTTTCACGGGTGGTGATTATCAAACCATAGAAGAGATCCTGAAAGAAGTAGAGCAATACGACACTCCCTATATAACAGTTACAGGCGGTGAACCACTGGCACAGCCTGAATGCCTGAACCTGCTTAGCCAACTATGTGATCTCGGAAAACAGGTTTCACTGGAAACAAGCGGGGCACTGGATATTTCTGGTGTTGATAAAAGAGTAATTAAGGTTGTCGATTTAAAGACACCAAAATCCGGCGAAATGATGAGAAATCTCTGGGAAAACATGGACTTTCTAACCCCTAAAGATCAAGTTAAATTTGTACTCTGTGGAAGACAGGACTACGACTGGGCCAGAATGAAAATAGATGAATGGAATTTGTCTCAGCGTTGTGAGGTGCTATTTTCTCCAAGCTTTGGGCAACTTGAAGCTTCAGATTTAGCTGAGTGGATCTTACAGGATCAGCTACATGTTCGTATGCAGATCCAGTTGCATAAGTTCCTTTGGGGCCAAAAGCAGGGCGTTTAGGATTAAATAGGTGCGAGTTGCGAGTAGCGAGTTACGAGTTGTGAGTAAAGAGAAGAAAAATAATGACTTTAAAAGAAAAAGCGGTAATTTTATTATCTGGTGGTTTAGATTCAGCGACCACCTTGGCAATAGCGCAAAGTAAAAATTTTGACTGTTATGCATTAAGTTTTAATTATGGGCAACGCAGTTTATCTGAATTAGAGGCAGCTAAAAAAATAGCCAGCCATTTTAATGTTAAGCAACATAAGATATTAGATTTTGATTTGGGAATGTTCGGTGGTTCTGCTCTCACCGATGAAGATATTTCTGTCCCGGAAGGCCATTCAGATGGTATACCCGTCACCTATGTTCCAGCCAGAAATACCATATTTCTATCGTTAGCATTGGGATGGGCTGAAGTTCTCAATGCCAGACATCTGTTTATTGGCGTTAATGCTGTTGATTTTTCGGGTTATCCTGATTGTCGTCCCGAATTTATTGATGCCTTTGAACACCTTGCTAATCTTGCTACCAAAGCCGGTGTTGAGGGTGGTAAATTTATTATAGATGCACCATTAATTGATCTCTCAAAAGCGCAAATTATACAACGTGGTATAGAGCTGGGCGTGCCTTATAAAGATACTTTATCATGCTATCAGGCCACCGATGAAGGTTTGGCTTGTGGTGTTTGTGATAGCTGTGGTTTAAGGATACAGGGTTTTTTTGAAGCGAAACAACCGGATCCTACTCTTTATATTGATTAATATGCTGTTTTTTAGCTTAAAATATTGGTAACTATTCAGCTTACCCCTAAAATGAGCCATTTCATCGTTCAAAAATGGTCAAATAATCGAGTATAATCACATTTTTTGCCTCGAACTGACTCATTTTAGGGGCAATCTGAACAGCTACAGGTGCATTTAGCAACTCG
>JBFFIY010000118.1:0-16005 GCA_041556195.1 Enterobacterales bacterium | reverse complement strand
CCCAAACAAAGTGATATTCAATATTATATTTTGTATGTGAACCTTGTCTATATTTCATACCTTAATAATACAGCCAACTGCTAGCTTAAAGCTACCCGTCTAAAGACGGGGGTTTAAACCTATGGTTCGGACGAATTAAATACCAATGCAAGAAAAAAAATAAAGACAGAACAAACAAATAACCTACCCTTCTGGAGCACACAGCAACCTCAGGGCACTACTAAATTTCTTTGTATGTTGCATGAAAATGCCTGGTTCAGTGCAAACAATGCAATGTATGTTTCTAAAATACTAAGCTATTTATTAGTCTTTCTACTTGTAATTTTTCTCTGCGGATTTTTTGTTATTGAATATTTGCATATTAACGGTTTTTCTCAGTCCAATGAAACATCTCGTTTTATTGCCATATTTTATTATGCCATTATTACCATTGGACTTTTTCCATCATATCTTAACTATAAAGAATTTTCCTTACAGTACGGTAACATTTGTAGTGAGGTAGCACATTTGTTATCCCAAAATGAACACCCTGAAAAAGATGCTCTTATGATTTGGAGTAAATACCATATCGCCAGACACTGCTCGCCATTAATCCCAGACATGGTACATAGGAGAAGGCAAAAAATCCTTAATACTGATTATAGAAAGCCCAACTGTTATCGCTAAACGAATTTATTCTTGAATAAAGCTATGCTTTATTTCAAAGGCTATTTATTCATATGCTCATAAAACTTTACATATCCCTAAGTCAGGCCACAATACTTAAGAGCCAGGACTGCATTAGTTCTAATTTCTTCACTAATTCCTGAACCGGCATTGCTTTTTTTAATGGCATTAATAACCTTCGCCTCATCTGCGCTAACAAGCTCTAATAATGTCTCAGTATCAACACCAATAATATCTTTAAATTCAGGCATCTGCCCCTCTTTTTGAATCACGTTATCTGCGTATATTCTCCACATTTGTTTGAGATCTTTGAAGGTTTTTGTAGGTTCTTTAATAAAGAAAAACATTTGAGGTTTGCCACAACGCTCTATCTCTCGACCAAATCCGAGAAAAATAATACGATTGCCAAGATCAGTACTCTTAAGATCGCCTCCCATATCAGCACCCAACTCTTCAACATACTCCCGAATCAAACCAGCAGCAAACCAACTCAAAAAATCCTTTTCCCCCCAATTTCCCAGTTCATCCCATTCCAAAGCACCTGATGCCGAACAGCCCAAAATTCCCGGATCGTACGCAACATTTGTACCTCGATGGCTCAAAAGCCACTTTTCATCTTGTGTTCTAACGATGCAGCTAACACCTATGGTGTTAGAAAAAGGGCTTGCTGAAAAAGACTTTAGCAGCCCTTCTTCAGTAAATGCTAGTTCACGAACCCGAATATTTTTACTTTCTGGAATGATTTCATTAAGAGCAAATTTATGATTAGATACAACCTGATCACTATACATAGCACGCTGAACTGTTAGTTTCATTTGTTCGCAGTCCCAATCAACTATTCTTGGGACCATTGAATCATGAGTAATACGAGCTATACTTTCAGGTTTGTTTTGCTCAAGCTGACGCCACATTCTAGATTTGTACTTTTCAACTTTAACTACTTTCTCAAAAATTTTATCTATATTAAAGAATTCTTCATCAACTACAATTTCTGGAATTTCATCCTTATTAAATTCCAGCTGCATTTGATATCCATAAATTACATTATTAATTGTAAGACAATTATATTGCGAATAATTTTCTTTTCCCTGATACTTAAATGTGATCTGATGATTCATGTTCTGTGGTTTTCTAAATTCACTTTGTTCAGCCCATTGTTTTTTTAGAGCAGATATGGATTGATCTACACCATCTAGTTTTATTGATGCATTTGCCCAGATATTTTTTGCTTCATCTGGCAACTTTTTATTGGTAATTTGTTCATACTTGTAATTAAGCTGATGATTTGATTCTGCAAAGGCATGTTGTATGATTGTACGCGCTTGAACTTCACAAATAATACCAGAGAATGCAAAGAGATCTGCTTTCCTCAAATAATGATATAATTCGGACTCACAATCAAGTTCAATTTCAAAGTGGTATGAACGATACCCGTATTCATCTGTATAGTATTCCAATGTCGTTTTAGCTTTTTTTCCGAAAAGTTGAAAGATATTTTCTTTATTGC
The DNA here is from genome assembly GCA_041556195.1 of Enterobacterales bacterium. Taxonomy (GTDB): domain Bacteria; phylum Pseudomonadota; class Gammaproteobacteria; order Enterobacterales; genus 21-14-all-40-8. Next base: position 13,832 of record JBFFIY010000118.1, on the reverse strand, counting down.
AAAATTTCACCAAATCATCAAGAAAATAAGCAACTATTCGAATGCCTACTAAATCAGAAATTTCTGCTGGAGTTTCAAACTCAGAATAAAGCTTATTATTAAAATTTCTTTGAATTGAAATGTCGTTTTTCACCCGAAACTCAGCACTTTGTAAAATAGACAGGGCTGTTGTTGGTATAGAATCTATAAATTTCCATGCCAGAAACTGCTTCGAAATTTTCCCAAATCTTTCCAGTTCTGAGTATCTAGTATTTTTAAAACTAATGATTTCATTCAGCTTCATGCTAAGACCTCACTCCAACTCCACTTCAACTTGTTCTGCTCAATCAGCATTTCTGTCATTCAACATACATGGTTTTAAACAACCAGTCACAAATCGGATAAGTGATATTAAAGTTATAGTTAGACATCAATTTCTGATCATGGTGATAGGTATGGTGTTTCCTCAGGTTTTTCATAAAGGGTAATTTACTCACCCAATGATCTGGTGCAAGGTGATAACAAAAATGGAGAATTTCGTAATTAAGGAAATAAGCTACCGCTGTAAAAACAAAAAGAAAAGCCACATTTGGAGAGAGTAACAGGTAAATAAGTGTGCCAACAGGCAAAGCAAAAAAGCCGAAGAAAAAAACTAACATAACTGGTGGAAATAACACTGCATAATAATCCTGGGTACCGTCAAAAGTTGTCTCTTCCTTAGTAAAAAACGAATGATGCTCTTTTGTATGTCTTTGAAAAATCAAACCCAGAAAACGAGTTTTATGATGCATTGGGCCCTTGTGAACCAGATACTCAGCCAGATTAGCATAAAGAAAAGTGATGGGGATTGTCATCCATTCCCAAACTGTTACATCGGATAACATCCACAAACAGATAAAAATAACCAATGAGGTTGTACCAAGGGTTAAACTAAAATGTAACGGTCCGCTGTAGCGAGGTGATATGTATTTCTGCCGAAATTCTTCTCTAAACTGTTGTACTTTTTGTTGACTCATTATAATTACTCATTCTTTATTTTATTGTATGTATTAAAGTTCCCTCAATATACTACTCAGCCTCCAATGTTATATAAAATAAACAATCATTGGTGGCTATTTCTAAACTCGTCGTCACCATAAATAATTGCATGTTTTGTTTTGCGAACAAGCAACCATTTTTTTTTTCAAATAATTGTTCGATTTGCTCTATTCCCTGTTCATCAATTGCTTGTAAGGGTAAAGATTGGCTGCTGTCATACCACCCCATAAATTCCCCGGCAGATGTACGTTGTCTATTTAATTTTTCTATGTCCGCTCTCAGGGTGATATCTGTTGTCGGCAAATAATTGTGAGAAAAACCCAGTGAAACATCCTCCATTAATTCCACACGTATGGGATGTCGATGAACTTCAACTCGATCAGCATGATGGTCGAAAATATCATCCCGACAAAAGAAGTCATTCAATCCTGCAATTGCTACCTGATGAGAACTGGCTTCGTTTGCACCACCGCATTCAATGGTAGCTAAAGGTGCATTAAATCTTTGTTCCATAATCGCACCTACGTGCAGGCCAGTTAATATGAGTTTGTTGCTAAACAGAGAAACCAGATCAAGGGTTTTATCATTTTCACTTAATGCCACACCAAATGCTCCACTGTCTCCTGAAGTATTATGCAAATCAATAACTGCCTCAGGATTGACCTGATTGATCATCTGTTTAATTTGTCGAGCTCGATTAGCCACATTTGAATTCAGAGTTTCATCTGAGGAAAAATAACGGTTAAGATCTTCGCCGTGCTCAAGATATCGATGAGAAAAAATAGGCTTGGTAAGAGCCGCTTCAGGGTTACAAAAAATAATACGAATATTGGTTGCCGGGATAAAGTCATGACATAACCAATGATGACAACCAATAAAACCTGATGGCTCATTACCATGAATCAAAGTAGTAACCACTCGGGTTCGTGTAGGATCCTTACCTTTGAGGTCAAATACACTTAATCCATTAAGCTGTCTTAAAAAACCTAAAGGTCCGGGTTGAACCTTATCTCGGAAAGCATCATCAAAATAACGTATTTCAGATTGTAATTGGTTCACTTCCAGCAGCACTCCCATTCACTGACCGGACGTCCTTCCATCTGATGTTCAAAATACATATCGAGCAATCGAGCGCATGCTTGTTCATTATTCATAGATTTTCTTAGATGCCTTAAGGTTTGTTTAGTCCAACGTGCTCCAGTTATGCCTGTGGATAATCGTCGTTGTATGATGGTTAAGTATTTATCTCTTTCTTCTCGATCAACATTTAACTTACACAAGCCGTCACTGGCTACCTGTAACATATCATCGATAATATTTTTTATGGGAATTTCGACTGGTTTGTTTTGGTATTTCTGTGGCCATAAAATAGTGGCATCTAAACCATCTTTTGCAGCACGATAAAAGTTATATTCTGCAAATCGAAATGGAATTCGAGACATATACTCATCGACCCTATCCTCAAGACCAACTGCCATACCAATGGAAAATGCAGCATTGGCTGACATATCTAGTGCTGTTGGTCCTGCTGGAAGAGCACGAAACTCCACACGCACATGACCTTTTCCTTTATTAGAATAAACGGCTCGATTCCAGGGCCAGGTTGTGCCCATGTGTAAGTTAAGTTCAGCTAATTCAGGTAAGTTTTCGGACGTTTCATCAGAACTTTCTTCATCAAATAGCTGTGGGAATATAGGTTGGTACAGGTTAACCGTTTCGGAAAATAGCTCCCAGGCACTCTTTCTTACCCAACCATGCCCAAAAGTTACTCTGGCTGGTTGGCGCCATCCCGAAGCATCACGCATGCGGTTATCTATAGACTGCTTAAACAGTACCACCCGGGTTTCATCCCATAAACAATTGCCCAGTAATATAGCTGAGTTAGCCGAAACCCCCAATGCCATAGGTAAAGTCAATTGAGCTGCATTAAATGTGTTGGCAAATTTATCAGGTTCTGTCATCAAGTGCACCTGAAAAGATGTATTTGCACCTTCTACACAGACATCTGAGGTCAAAAAATCTACAGATTCCTCACCTTCAATTTTAATATGGAAGGGTTCACCCCTAAGTTTTAGCAATTCTCTGGCTAATAGTTTATATCGTCCAAGATCGGTTAAATATTCATTGCTCAGATGTTTTTCTTTTAATGTAGGAAGAATTCCCACCGCCAGGGGTCTGGTTTTAATGGTACTGGCCACCGACCATAGGTGCTCAAATTTGGTCAACATTTCGCTAGTTAGTTTACTAAAGGGCTTACCAGCGGCTTTAACAGCGGATAAATTGAGTTCCAGATTGAATTGATTCAACTCAGTTTGAAATTGCTCATCTTTTAATAGCTCAATCAACTGTAAGTTTACTGGACTCACATCACTATGCTCATCCATCAGGTACATCTCAAGCTCAGCACCAATACATATATCGCCTTTTCCAAAGTCTGGTTTAGAAATGACTTCTTTTAAAATATCCACCTGGTCATGAATACGACAATTGAACTTTTCATAATCAACAGCTGAGTAGTCTTTTTCAGTAAGTTCGCGCCCCATGAAAATCTCTCTTTTTTGTAACCTGAAAATACTATAGCAGGCAGGTGAAATAATGACTAGGGGTATATATTCATCTTCATTGGGTATAACCCAAACTATTGAGATAGAACGGGTATAGACTACAAAAATCCCTTCTGACGCGCAATCCTTGCTGCTTCAAAACGATTACTGGCATTGAGTTTATTGGCGGCATTCGACAGGTAATTTCTAACCGTTCCCGGTGTGAGGTGTAAACTTGAAGCAATAGCCTCTGAGTTCATTCCCTCAAAGGCCAGTCTTAACACATCTCTCTCTCGCTCTGTCAGTGGATCAGACTCCATCCAGGCGTCGGTGATTAGCTCCGGGGCAATAACCTTCCCGCCTCGATAAATATCCCGAATTGCCTGTGCTAATTTATCGGAGGGGGAATCTTTGAGTAAATAACCTCGAACACCGGCGTCTAATGCACGGCGTAAATAACCAGAGCGTGCGAATGTAGTTAACACTATGACTCGAACTTTTTGTTTGCTCTCCTGTATCGATTGAGCTAATTCAATACCTGTCATTTGAGGCATTTCAATGTCAGTAAGAACAATATCAGGTTGAAGTTCATGAATGAGCTCAAGCGCTTCTTTACCATTTTTAGCTAAACCGACAACATCAATATCCTGTTCAAGATTGAGCAAGGCACTGAGTGCACCCAGTACCATATTTTGATCTTCTGCAATAATGATTTTAATTGGAATTGCTTTGCTCATCTATTACACCGGAATAAGTATGGATAAACGCGTGGCATCGCCTGTAGAAATAGCCATTTCACCACCAAGGTTATGAGCTCGTTCACGTATACCGCGTAAACCATTGCCCTCTTTGCAGCTTTTAGTTTTGCCATTATCAACAATATCCAGAGTAAAACCCAAATTCGTTTTATAAAGACTAACTTCACAGTAACTGGCATTAGAATGTCGAATAATATTGGTTATACCTTCTCGCAGTATATTCGATAACTCATCATCGACTTTTTCTGGCAAAGGATCGGGGCTAATAGAAAAATCGAATCGAATACCTGCCGCATCCAGAGCCAACCTGGCATTCAGCATTTCAGCTTGTAAGCTCGATTTTCTGTAATCACTGACCACATCACGTACTTGGGCCAATGTCGCTCTTGATAATGATTCCAGATCAGCAAGTTCTTTAGCTGCTGCCACAGGATCTTTATCCAACAATTTTCTGGCTAGTTCAGCTTTTAAGGTAATGACTGAAAAGGTGTGTCCTATACGATCATGTAGATCACGGGCTATTCGTTCCCTTTCGGCAATTTTAGCCATTTCTCTTACTTCCTGATGAGACAGATCTAATGCAGTTTTTTTGCGCTGTATATCAACGAAATAAATATTAATTGAACCTACTACCAGTATAAAAAATAACACTGGCATAATGCTGGTTAATGACTGTTCCCTCAAAATGGTAACCAATACCGTACCCAGAGCCACTAAAATAACAGCTGCGGATGATCGTGTCACAGTACCAAGAGTACAAGAGAGCGCAGCGGCGTATACAACAAAATTATAACCACCATGATAAAAAGGTGTGATGGCGATCCCTAATAACCAGATAATCAGCAAATGTGGAATTCGCTGGTTTTGTGATACCCAAAACAAATGGAAATAGGTGATTAAAAATGCCACTAAAGCAACGCCAGCAATCAGCAAACTTTGCGCATTAACTGACTGGTAAGACAAAGGAAAGAAATAAAAAAACAGATAGGCAAGCATGATATAGGGCAAAAATCTTTCTCTCCCCTTACATTCTGGCAAGAGTAGACTATCCAGTTTTATCATCCGCTTTATCAAGTACTGCTTTATTGACACCATTAACCCCTATTTGTATGCAATATATTCATTCAGTTCTTATACGATAATACGCTCTAAGTGAAAACCAGCCAAATACCAGACTGTAAGCCAAAAGTACCACAATATGCCTCCAGATATTAACACCCATATCAAGTTCAACGATTTTAAGTGTTAACTGAGCCAGATGATAAGGGGGAAATAATTGTGCCATATTTTGTAAAACCGTTGGAAATGCCTGTATAGGCACCCACAACCCTGAAAGGAATGACATGGGTAAATAAATAAGATTAACCACCGCTGGAGCAGTTTGTGATTTAAGAGACATACCAAGAAATAAACCGATAGCACAAAAGGGTATGGCTCCCAACACCAGAGTCAGAGCAATCAGGATCCAGTCAGAGGCAATCAATTGTACCCCTCCAAATAAAGCGCCTATGCTAAATAATCCCAACGTAATAACCAATGCAAATAACATGGCCAGTGACATCCTCGCCAGAACATAGGCAGAAGGTGGGATCGGGCTCGCCTGTTTTAAATCGAACCACCCCTGACTCTTTTCCATAGCCACCCCTACACCAAAACTAAACAGGGCAGGTCCAATGACACCAAAAGTTCCATAAGTGATCATCATATAGGTTGGGATCTGTCCATCCATCCCATTATGATTAAACAAGATCCCAAAAAATACATAAAACATAATAGGGAAAGAGATAACAGGAAAAACAAATCCCGGTTGGCGGATTGCCTTTAAGATTTCATAGTAGGATTCGCTAAGAATAATGCCGATGTGTTGCCCTAGAGATAAATTGGAAAGTGCAGAACTTGCATGCTGCATATTAGAACTCATTGATTGATTCATGCTTTAATCTCCTCTACTCCAGTATTTTGGTTACCATTATTGCTATCAACAATATTTAAGAACGCCTGTTCCAGTCCACCATCAATTACCGTTAAATCGCTCAGTTTTTCATCTCTGGACAGCATAAACCTCAGAGTCTTTTCTACATCATGGGAACGAATTTCCAGATGCTTTCCACTAAAAGAAACGCTCACCACCTCTTCAATTTTTTGTAAAAGCTCAACAGGAAGTTGTGTTGCACAGCGAATACTCCTTCCCGCCACCTGTTTCTTAATCAAGGCTGAAGTGCCCTGTGCCACTACCCTGCCCTTTGCAAGCACATAGATATAATCAGCCAATGCATCGGCTTCTTCCAGATAATGAGTGGTAAGTAACACACTTGTACCCTGTTTTCTAAGTTCGCAGATCACCTCCCAAAACTGACGTCGCGCCTCGACATCTAACCCTACAGTTGGTTCATCCAGAAATAAAAGATCGGGGTTACCACAAATAGCAAGAGCAAATAACAAGCGTTGCTTTTGACCACCGGATAATTTTCCAAACCGGCTATTTTCAAGACCGGTAAGACCTGCTTTCTTTATTGTTTCTTCATGGCTCATTGCATTAGGATAATATCGACTAAAACATTTGATATGCTCACTCACCGTTAAAGTTGGTGGAACATTACTGACTTGCAACATGGCACCTATGCGATGTCGAACAGGAATTTTTCTTGGATTATCTTTAAAAACCTGACATGAACCATCCTCAGGTTGCAGCCTTCCTAATAACAAATTAGTTAAAGTTGTCTTTCCAGCACCATTAGGACCAAGTAAGGCGATTATTTCACCAGGCCTTATTTCAATATCAACATTATCAATAGCAATATTATTGGCAAACCGTTTGGTTAAATTCTCACCTCGAACTATGGCCTCTGCCTGACAACGATTAACAACAACTTCAGGGTTAAATATCGGCATTGCATTTGACATGTTTGGCATAACTCTTCCTCTGCTTACAAACTATTGTTGATATAGCTATTATCCTGAAATCATAATTGGGCAGTAGACACATTTGTCATGGATTAAATATGACAAATGTCATTTATTGGCTATAAGCTTGATTTGATGGTTTGATTTGATAGTTTTATTGAATAGAATGTGTATACCCGTGATACCTGAACCTACAAATAACCATGAACTACGAAATTAGCACAGACCATGACAAAATGGATCTAAACGCCATTCATGCCTATCTAACTCAATCTTATTGGTCAAAGGGCATTCCAAAAGAAACCATGAAACGCGCCATGGAAAATTCACTTTGTTTTGGTGTATTTTTAAATAGTGAACAAGTAGGTTTTGCTCGCATGACAACAGATCTTGCAACTTTTGCTTATCTGGCTGATGTTTATATTTTAGAAAAACACCGAGGTCAGGGACTCAGTAAAAGACTCATGCAAGTTATTATTGAACACCCTCAACTACAGGGTTTAAGGCGGATCGTACTAGCCACTCGCGATGCTCATGGGCTTTATCAAAAATTTGGATTTAAAGAACTGGCGAATCCACAGACCTTTATGGAGCTTTGGACGCCTGATGTATATGCTCCTAATCATTCAAAATGCTAATTGAATTCACATCTTGAGAAAAAAGCACTCAAAAAACTAAACGGAAGACTTTGAGTTGAACCTACAATCGACTCCTGGAAACCTGGTTGATGATTTAGCAGGGAAATAGCGCATTATCATTAAACACGGAACTAATCTGTGGAGGAGGACTTGCGTTTGATGAAAAAACGTGGCATCTTTAAGCTCAAATTGAATACAAAATGCATGGAAAACCGTTGCTAGGTATGGCTAAGATTCAAAAACACAAGAAACTCAAGAAACTCAAGAAACTCAGGCCAACTCTAAAAAACACTTCTCTCACTTAGCAAACAAAAACCATAAATAAGTATCAGGTGGCAGTGTCCAGCGGCACAGTCCAACAGAGATTTATATTGAATAGTCATTCAACATAAATGCTTAATAGTTAGCAGCTCAACATAAGGGAGTTATTAAATTACATGAAGTCCCAATTGGAAAATTTGTACAGACGTACAGGCATAACTAAGGAAAGTTGTTTTCAAGCATCACGAAGATTAGAGACACATAATAATTTGTCATTATGGACTTTAACAACGCTCGCATTTAGTCTAATAGTCATATCATTATTAACTCAACTATATACAAGCAACGAGTATGTGGTCGAATATTCTAAAGTTTTAGGGTTCGCAATTACAGCGACATCAATATTTGCAATGGTAATTGCTGTCGTAGTGCAGAAAAGTGATTTTTCGTTAAAAGCTGATACCTTCAGAAGGCAAGCAATGGAAATTAATGAGTTACGTATTTCATTTAGGCATTTGATTAATAAAGACTCAACAGATGACACAGAAAGACAACAGCTATATGAAACTAAAAGCCAGGTATATTCGGGAATATTGAGTCGAAATTTAATTCATGGACAAATTGATTTCTATGTATCAAATACTACTGGCATTGAGCACAAATATTACTATACAAAAATGTTTATAACAGAATTTCTCGGTTATGTATTAACTATTGCCTTATCGTTGTATTTACTTCTTTGGGCTGGAATTAACACCTATTTATGTTCTCTATAAAAGCAGCTAACAAGACGCGTCAATCGGATTCCATAAGCTGTCGCATTTTTTGCAACGAAACGCAAAAACTCCGCCAGTTTATTCCACCGTTACGCTTAGCGTTAAAGCATTAAAGCCATGGATTATTAGGTATGACAAAAAGGCGGAAAGATAAGGACGGGAAGCTTACCCTTATTGTTGGGACAACCCCTGAGAGTTTTAACTTAGCCGATAAGCGCTTAATGAAACCTGTGTGCCATCAATCATATGAGGATGGGGCTCTTCAAGGCAGTATGTTAATGCAAGATGTTGACCAAGTGTCCTTTAGCAAAGATAACAACATCACCTATTTTGTACCAAATAACATAGCGCTTCTTTTATCTGTAAGTGAAAAATCTCTCAATGAAGCAAAAAAAATTTATACTAGTCATTTCATTAACAACGAAATCGAACTTGATCTAAATAAAATTATAGGCGATAGAAAAGTAGTTATGAACAAAGCATCATCACTTGTCTGTAACTACTTAGAAAGTATTCAAACATCTATTGTTTTCGGTTATACCGCTTTAGAGGCTTTTGTTAACTTAAGTATTCCAGAAAGCTTTGTCCATACAACAGAAAAGAATAATAAAGGCATATCTGAGGTTTTTGATAAGAAGGCAATAGAACGATGGTTACCATTAAAGGTAAAGATTAAAAGTATACTTAGTGAAATATACCATACAAATAAAGTTGAAAATCAAAAGTGGTGGAACCATTTTATAAACCTTGAACGGTTTAGGAATGACATAATCCATCAAAAAAGTATATCCCATACAGAGTTTTATAAAGTTTATTTTAAAAAAAGTATATTTAGTGTTTGTAGTTCACCCACTGAAGTCATTAGATTTTTTTATGATTCACATGCAGAAGATAATAAAACAAATCCTATCTGGCCTTGGATGGAAGGAGCAGATTGGATGCCTGTTAACACTTCATATGACTCTATCAAATTTGAAGTAGTAGGAAATATCTATGAAGGATTCAATAAAAAGCTTTAACCAACAGTTGTTGCACGACAGCTCACTGCCGCAAAACAAAAACGTTAGATTCCAGGAGCAAGGATGGCTGATATATCAAAAAATGTAATTGGGTCATTAATAAGCGCAGTTCTTATCGCTGCATTGTTTAGCCTTTGGAATGACTATATATATAAAAAAGATCAACTTACTGGGTACTGGAAAGTAGAATATGAGACTTTAGAGTCCTCATATAGCAATTACCGTGGATTGAAGACTAATTATGAATTTATAATTGGTCAAGCTGGAAGTACTCTAAGTGGTACTGGAGAAAAAATATCTGAGAATTCAGTAAATGGAAAAATTGAATATGATACAAATAAGCGTACTCATTTAGAATTTAATAGCGCTTTAACTTACCGTGTATTTTCTCAAAATACAGTTGATATAGTTTATAAGGAAAATGGTAGAAAAAGAGCAAGTTCAACAATATTGAATTTAATCGTAGAGTCAAATGATAGGATGCATGGAACATTTATTTCAACAATTGCGGCATCAAAAGGAACCGCCACATTTACCAGAGTAAATGGAATCTAATCGGATAGCCGGAGGTCTCGAGGATGTACAAAAATAAAAAGGACAGGCACTTCTATTTAGAAGCCAGGTAATATCTAGTGATGTCAAGGATAGTGCCTGTCAAGCTAGGATTAATTTTTTATCCAGAATTGAGTTTTATTAGCTGAATAAGGGTATAAAGGTTGAGGCTTTGCTTCAATACATTGATCCTCAACTTCTTAACTCTTCCATTTCTGCTATTAATTCATCCAGTTTTTTAAAATCACGACCATACACCAAATCCACATCTACCCTGTACATCGTTCCAGCAAAATAGGCTAATAAACCTGTAACTAAAACGATTCCTAGCATTAAAAAAGCAGGCACGCCAAAGACTAAATATGTGTCTGGGAACTCTATCGTAATCGCATTTATAGAAAATACTAGGACAGCCTAATCTTAAATTATAAAAATAGATTGCATATAATAATATGTTCGTTTGATTTGAATTTTTAATTTTCAACCATTTTTTTATAAACGGCGGGTGATTTTCAGATTCGGCTGGCAAAACTCAAAATTCATGCACGACTAAACTCGGGACCCCGATTTTTCTTATTGTTTTTTAAGGAATTATGTTTTAAGTGGGAGATTCGAAAGGGGAAGACTTACCCTGGCCATTCATCCATTTAATCCCAATCTTTAAAGCTATGGATTTGATAAGTTCCTTTGAACCAGCCACCTTGAAGTAACGTTTACCGAAGTGATTTACTTGATTCATCCAAGTATCAGGTTCTATCTGTAATCGTTTTAATATAGGTGCAAGCTTCATGGGGATAAAACCAGATTTGTTTTCTCGAATTGCTCTGCCTGTCCAGTCTAATAGCTCAAGATAATCATTAAGATAGAAAGGTATTCCTTGACTGTTAGTATTATCACCGTCCATCACTAACAAATTATTAGCCTGGTGTGATTTACCCAAGTGTTGTCGTATCCTTTCTCGAACGGAAGTATGCTCTGAAGTTTCAGGTGTATTCGCCATATTTGCTCTTATAGGATTTAAGTCTACATAAGCCATGCAAGTCATTAAAGCGGTTTCATCCAGCAAAGCCTGGGACTTGAATCGACCTTCCCAAAAACGACCGGTGCACTTGTCTTCCTTATTGGCCATTTTAGCGATATGTTCATTAAGGCAACGCATGAACCAACTTAAGTCTGATAAGCGTTTACGCCAGATTTCTGTCATGGTATCTAGTGCTGTTTTTTCTATCTCAGATAATGCTATCCCAGCTTGGTATGAGCTAACCAGAGTCCCGCCAGAATAAAGTTTTTGCCAACGTTGAATCACCTCAGCTTGTGACCATTGTTTAGATTCCTCTGGTGATAATCGAAGCACAAGATGGTAGTGGTTTGACATAATCGAATAGGCGCAAACATCAATTGAAAAAGCTGAAGAGAGTTCATTAATTCTGTTAACAATCCATTGTCTTCGATGTTCGAAGGACTTTCCTGAAAATTCATCCTTTCCACAAAGAAATGCTCGACGCACACAGCGACCAATACAGTGGTAATAAGGGGTATCTGAAACTGAAACGATATTTTGACGGGGTTGGGTCATAGTTGTTTCCTCCTGAAACGATAGTTGTACATTCCTTGTTCTTGATTAAAGTATATGAAACGAGGTAGATTGTCAAAATAAGATTGGGGTGTCCTACAAATAATATTGGTCATTTAACCGAAATAGACACAGGCAAAATCGACTCAGATTATATGAATTCTCGTTTTGAAAAATACCTGAAAACGATTCAAAAAGATGATGCAAGCGACAAAGGCATTCAAAAAACAGTCGATGAGTTGCATAAATCTTTTGCCACCCTCACCCAAGAAGAGCAAAAGTTTGCTAATATTTTTCTTAATGACGTGCAACGCGGTGATGTTGAACCAGAAGCAGGTAAAACCTTTAGAGAGTACATAACAGAATATTTGGCTGCTGCTAAAAGTGCGCAAATCAATGAGGTTGTTAGCGTACTGGGTAGCTCACAAGACGAAAACGTCGCTGCATTTAAAAGCAAGTTAAGCCGCATGATGAATGCCGGAGTAACTGCGGTTAATATTAACGAGTTTGGCCGCTTTGATGATTTAAAAAGATGCGTTGATAATGCCAAAACCAAGGCTTATTTTGAAGAGTTGGAAGGCGCGAGTATTTCACCTTTTAAGGTGAATATGAAAGTCGACAAATTGCTTCAGAATTTTATTATTAGTGGCGGCTTTGATTTGTAGAAAATACTAGGACAGCCTAACCTTAAATTATAAAAATAGATTACCAGAATGAGCTACTACACCTAAACATCAAAAATAAAAAAGATATCAACTTTGAGGAAATAACCAAGCATAGTGATTTAGAAGTTCTTATTTAAAACTGGATCTGTGCATTCCCTGAACTTGTTCAAAGTAAATGAATTGGGTTAATCAGTTCTAAGACATTTCGAATATCCTAAAATCACTAAAACCGATTATATTTTTTATTTTATTCTTACCCAGCAAGAGCATCCAAAACCGCTCCCGGATTTTTTTCGATAACATTTAACAAAACCAGAGCAGGACCTTTTGGCACTCTATCTCCTTGTTCCCAATGACGTAGAGTCCCTATCGCAATACCAAACATTGCACAAAATTCTTGTTGAGTCATGTGCATTTTATTTCTTAAATTCTTAACATCAACGGTATGTGATTTATGCAAAACAATTTTTGATTTATTTCCCTTTGCGTGTTCAATAGCTGCCTCTAACCCCTCACGAATTTCTTCAAACGCAGTATTCATTTAACACCTCCAGAAAGCAACTAATTGCTTTATTAATTTAGCTAGAATTATTTTTTCATCCGCAGAAATATTTGCCTTCTCTTTTTTTGGAAATAACGTCAATAGATAAAGAGGCATCGTTTCATTATGGTAATAATAGATGATCCTAACACCACCACTTTTACCAGATGAACCACATGACCACCTGATCTTCCTGATACCTCCCGTTCCTTCCACTATAACACCTGCTTTCGGATGTACGGAAAGATAAGAAATTAGTTCTGTTCTTTCAGCCAAAGTCAGTAACTTCTCAGCTTTTCTTATATATGGAGGTGTTTCTGCAATGGTAATCATTAACAAAGACTACTCCAATGGAGTAGTTAACTCAAGTTAAATTTAATACTTGTTTGATAAATATAATACTTTCTTTAACTTCAACTCGAAATAAAACAGAACATCAAAAAGACTTAACAACACACCGTCTAAAGACGGTGGGTTAACATTAAGGACTGAAAGTCCATTTTTGACCGGCAAAGCCGGTTGATTTACTATTCCACATCAAAGTAATCATTTGGGTTCTTTTCACAGTGATGCTCTAAGTATTCT
>JBFFIY010000117.1:0-16035 GCA_041556195.1 Enterobacterales bacterium | reverse complement strand
CCTGCTCTAATTAATATAATAATTGCAATAGGTATTTCAAATGCGATACCAAAAGCAAAAAAAAGTTTCAAGGTAAAATCAAGATAGCTATTAATATCTGTCATCATAGTGACACCCTCTGGTGCCGCTTGAGTAAAAAAGGAGAAGGCTAAAGGAAATAGTACAAAATAGGCAAATGCAACACCACTATAGAATAAAAACACGCTCGAAATCAGCAGAGGAACTGCTAGCTGCTTTTCTTTTTTATAAAGCCCTGGTGCCGCAAAACTCCAAAATTGTGACAATATAACTGGCATCGCCAAAAATAGAGATAACACCATGGTCAGTTTAAAGGGTGCAATAAAAGGAGAGGTCACATCCGTTGCTATCATACTGGTACCTTCCGGGTAATAGGATAACAAAGGTTTTGATAAAATTTCGTACAGATCATTGGCAAAATAAACCAATGATAAAAATATCACTATAACTGCTGCAACGGCTTTGAGCAGACGATCTCTTAATTCTTTTAGATGAGAAATCAGGGGTTGTTCAGTATCAACTACAGTATCAGTCACGACTTACTCTCTCCAGCACTATCCAGATCCACTAGAGTTTGGTGCCTGTCCGAGACAACTGAGTTATTCGATATAGCTGGGCTATCTAAAGCCTCTGAAGGGTCAGGTTTACTGACCATACTGGTATCTACCAGGCGATTTTTATCAAGAGATGCAATCGAATCTTCTAATTCACTTTTTAATGAAGTTAAACTCTCAACAGGTTGCCCTAGTTGATCTGAAAGTAATTTGGCCTGTTGTTTAATGGTTTCATTTTTTTCATCTAACTCTTTCCGAAAATCAGAAAGATCCAGCTCTTTTTCAATTTCCTGAGTCATGTTTCGGCTAATTGTTTTTATTTTTCTGATCCAACCAGTAATGGTTTTCACAGCCACAGGTAAACGCTCAGGCCCCAATACCAATAGCCCCATCACCGCAATCAGGCAAAGCTCCCAAAAACCAATATCAAACATATAAGCTTACTACTATTCAGACGTTTTTTGTTTTTCAAATTCAGCATCTTTCACAGGTGCTTCAGTTGTTTCGCTTGTTTCGGTTACATCATCTTGAGAAATTGTTCGATTTACTGCGGATGGATTTTCTTCTTTCTCTTCTTCTTTCTCTCCTTCAGAAGATTCCTTCATGGCTTTTTTGAAGCCTTTAACACTACTTCCCAGATCAGTACCCAAATTTTTAAGCTTCTTGGTACCAAATATTAAAATAATAATCACCAGTAGTATAATTAACTGTGGAACACTTATTCCAAACATTTTTTTCTCCTAAACTGTGTAAAGCTTAATTTTTTATGTAGAACACTTAAAAATAAAGTGTTTGCTATAGTATCACTATTGCCCGTCTATGGGTTTTAAAATCGATGTGCTTTTATCCAAATTAACAATTAGCCAAAACCTAATAAACGGCCACCAAGAATATGGAAATGAATATGATCCACTTCCTGGCCACCACCCTTACCAGTATTGATGATAGTCCTAAAACCTTCATCTAACCCCAATTGTTTTGCAATAACTGGAAGAAGCATGCACATGTGTCCCATTAATGCCTCATCTTCCGGCTCAAGATCGGCCAGGCTCACTATGGGCTTACGGGGTATTAATAATACATGAACTGGTGCTTTAGGATTAATATCCTTAATACAAAACACCTTTTCATCTTCAAAAACTATCTCAGCGGGTATTTCACCTTTGATAATTCGGGTAAAAATAGAATCTGACACCTTATCTCTCCCTCATTTTTTAAAGCCTAATTTAGCATAAATTAAAGTCGTTTTTTCCAGGTATTCCCTTTTTGGCCTCATTTGGCACTTAATATGAGTGCTTTTATCCAGCATATAGCTGCAAAAGTCGCTGAAATTACCATTGCCTGTGTATTGTTTGATATTACCCCAAATAAAACTGAAGACAAAGTTAAACTCGAGCCTAACGCACTCCAAATGATTACTCTTGATTTTATTCGTGAACCAACTGATTGCTGTTCAAATTTTTGACTCAGTTCCGATAGTTGAGCAGTTATTTGTGGCAGGCTGTGCAATCCTTCATAAACGATCTGTGGTATTTCTGGTATTTTTTCACGCCAATGAGGTAGCTGCTGCTTAATTTCTTCGATTAACTGCTTTGCCCCCATTCTTTGTTTTAACCAGTTTTCTAAAAAGGGTTTTGCGGTTTTCCATAAATCGAGCTGAGGATAAATTTGACGCCCCAAACCTTCTACATAGAGTAAGGTTTTTTCTAACAATACCAGCTGAGGTTGCACTTCCATATCAAAGCGACGAGCGACTTGAAACAGCTGAACCAGAAATTGGCCAAATGAAATCTCATGTAGTGGACGGCCAAAAATGGGCTCACACACCGTTCGAATAGCAGCTTCAAACTCATTCACTGAAGTAGTCGCTGGCACCCATCCTGAATCTAAATGTAATTGAGCGACTTTATGGTAATCTCGATTGAAGAAAGCGACAAAATTTTCCGCTAAATAGCGCTGGTCATCAACTGTCAGAACGCCAACAATACCGCAGTCGATACCAATATATTGCGGATTTTCAGGGTTTGATACATCAACAAAAATATTACCAGGATGCATGTCTGCATGAAAAAAGTTATCGCGAAAAACCTGGGTAAAGAAGACTTCAACACCTTTTTCAGCCAAACGCTCCATATTCACATTAGCGGCTTTTAAACCATCGATATCAGCAATAGGCACCCCATATATACGCTCCATTACCATCACTTTTTCATGAGAATAAGGCCAATGTACCCAAGGCACATAAAGATCGGCTGAATTATCAAAGTTTCGTTTCAGTTTAGAGGCATTTGCGGCTTCTCTACGTAAATCCAGTTCATCAAAAATGGTTTTACGATAATCATCAACCACTTCGGGTAAACGTAAACGCCTGGCATCGGCAAAGTTGTTATGAACAATTTTGGCCAGCAACTTTAATAGCTCAATATCGCGATGAATGACTTTTTCAATACCTGGCCGAAGTAGCTTCACCACAACTTTTCTTCCATCATGCAATACAGCACCATGTACTTGAGCAACAGATGCCGATGCCAATGGATGTTCTTCAAATTCAGCAAATAGTTCATTGACGGGTTTACTTAAAGAGTTCTCAAGCAAGCTTAATGCTTCTGTCGATGCAAAGGGTGCCACCCTGTCCTGGAGTGAAGCCAACTGCTCGGTAATATCATCTGGAAGTAAATCTTTACGGGTTGATAATAATTGACCGAATTTAATAAATACCGGCCCCAGTTCCTGCATCGCATGGAACAACCGTTCACCACGGCCCGCTTGCTTCATAACCTTTCGGTTCCAGGGCTGGATAATATTTAACAGCCGAGTAAATTTGGTTAATGAAGTATCAACAACAAATTCATCCAAACCATATTTAAGTAAAGTGCTTTGAATACGATATGCGCGTCTTAACCGACGCAAACTCATCATAAGTTTGCCTCTGGCATATGAGGATTGACTGGGCTTGTCTCTTTATTTGATTGATTTGTACCAGTTAAAGCATTTAAACGGCGAACTCTGGCTTCTAATCTGGCGAGATCGCTTCTTAGCTCAGCCACATCTGTAGAAAAGTTTTCCACTTCAATAACTGCAGGACTGAACCTGGCCTCTTCTTGCACATAATCTTTAGTATTTTGACGAATGAGATCTGTCGCCTGCGTCAGGTAATTTCCTAACTCTTTGGCAAACTGTGAAGCCTGGTGAGCGATTGGATCGCCAACTAAACGGGACAAACTTTCTTCCCATTCAGGAGAAAGAGAGGCCATTAATTTTTCAAATTGTTGTCCTGCTGCCACATCCCCCTCGAAACGCACATCACCACCAATCAAAGTTTCACCTTTTCGCCGAGCTTGAATGAGTTTTAAAAAGCCCGAAAGCGAGCCGGAAATACGAACATTGGCTTTATCAGCAAAACTGGATTGAACAACCATGCCTTTAGTCGAAGGTAAAAAGAAAAGACGGATGCTTAGATCGGTAAGTTCGAGCTCTATGACTTGCCCTGAAATCGTTTGGGCATTACCAGGCCAATTTGGATCCATCGTTATCAGCCTGGACAACAAACCTTCAAGCAATGAAACTGCAATAGTTGGAACTACCCAGTTCAAGCTTTGTTCCTCTTATTCATAACGCTTCGTCTCGAACTATTTGACTCGCCACCCGTAGCTCGTAACTCGCACTTGGTAACTCGCATCTCATAACTCATAACTCGTAACCCGTCACCATATTTCAAGCTTTCCAACCTCTGTGAATAGCAACAACTCCACCGGTTAAGTTATGTACATCGACCTGATCAAAGTCTACATCTAACATCATCTGCTTTAACGTTTCCTGATCAGGATGCATACGGATAGATTCAGCCAAATATTGATAACTATCCGCATCATTAGCAACCAATTTACCCATCGTGGGCAAGATTTTAAAAGAATAAACATCATAGATTTTAGACAACCAGTCATACTGGGGTTTTGAGAATTCTAATACCAACAACCTTCCACCGGGTTTAAGTACACGTAACATTGAAGCCAGGGCAGCCGATTTATTGGTGACGTTTCTGAGTCCGAATGCAATTGTAATACAATCAAAATAATTATCAGAAAATGGGAGAGTTTCTGCATTAGCCTGAACATATTCAATATTGCCAATTAATCCCTGGTCAGCCAACTTATCCCGACCCACTTTCAACATCGAATCATTAATATCAGCCAAAACCACCTGGCCTTTTTCACCAACAATTTTACTAAACCTTGAGGTTAAATCGCCCGTGCCGCCAGCTAAATCTAATACCCGTTGCCCCGCTCTCACGCCGCTTAAGTCAATAGTATAACGTTTCCACAGACGATGAACACCAAACGACATGAGATCGTTCATCACATCATAGCTTTGGGCAACTGAATGAAATACACCAGCTACTCGATTAACCTTATCTTCCACTGCTACTTTTTCATAACCAAAATGTGTCGTGCTATCGGTTAACTTCTTTTCGGATAGATCATTAGATTTATTATCAGTGCCTTCGTGCATACTCTTCTCTTTAATCCAGGAACTGCTGGGCTTACAATTTTAAAATATGGACATCTTCAGGCGCACGGGTTTTATTAGTTTTCTTCAATTTATCCAAATAAGTCTGCCAATTACCAGCCTGATTTAACCCTAATTCATACAGATAACGCCAAGTATATAGACCGCTATCATGATCGTCATCAAAAATGAGCTTAATGGCGTAATTTCCTACGGGCTCAATGGCCTTTAAATTGACAAATTGCTTACCGAAAACCAAAACTTCCTGGCCTTTGCCATGCCCTTGAACCTCTGCAGAAGGTGAAAATGCCCTTAAATACTCAATCGGCAACTCAAATTGTTGCCGATTGCTAAACTCAATACTGAGCCTTTTGGACTTTTTATGCCATTGCAGATTGGTGAGTTGAGTGGTTTGTTTCATAATTGTTGCATATAATAGCCATAGAAATGACTACAATACAAACCTGCTCAGATCTTCGTCTTCTACTAAATCAGCCAATTGTTCATCTACAAAATTTTTATCGATAACAACAGCATCTTTTTTATCTCCAGCTTCAAAAGAAACCTGATCAAGAAGCTTTTCCATGATAGTGTGCAGACGTCTGGCTCCAATATTTTCTGTAGTTGCATTCACCTGATAAGCCAATTCTGCAATACGCAAAACACCTTCTTCGGTAAAATCAATCTCTACCCCTTCAGTGGCCATTAATGCTCTATACTGCCTGGTCAATGAGGCATCAGGTTCGGTGAGAATGCGCACAAATTCATCAACACCCAGTGATTTTAATTCAACCCGAATGGGCATACGGCCCTGAAGTTCAGGGATCAGATCAGAAGGTTTGGATAAATGAAATGCTCCAGATGCTATAAATAAAATATGATCGGTTTTTACCATGCCATATTTAGTATTAACCGTACAGCCTTCTACCAAAGGTAAAAGATCGCGTTGCACACCTTCTCTTGAAACATCACCACTGTGTTCAGAACGTTTAACCACTTTATCAATTTCATCAATAAAGACGATACCATGTTGTTCCATCAAAGTTATGCCTTCAGCTTTAAGATCTTCTTGATTCAAAAGTTTCTCTGCTTCTTCTTCAGTGAGCATTTTAAAAGCATTAGCCACTTTTAAACGGCGACTCTTTTTCGGTTGCTGGTTCATATTTTGGAACATACCCTGCAATTGCTGAGTCATATCTTCCATACCTGGTGGTGCCATAATCTCAATACCAACACCAGGCGAGCTTAAAGCTATTTCAATTTCTTTATCATCCAGCTCACCTTCACGTAAGCGTTTACGAAACAGCTGTCGCGTGGAGCTACTCTCCGGTTGTTCAGGTTCAGGATCTGCCGTGAATCCATCAGTTCGAGCTGGCGTCTCTCTTGCGGGTGTTAGCAGGGCATCAAGAATTCTTTCTTCAGCCGCTTCTTCTGCTTTTGTCTGTACCCGTTTGATTGCTGCTTCACGAATCAATTTCATAGAATAATCCGCTAAATCTCGAATAATAGAATCAACATCACGCCCCACATAACCCACTTCGGTAAACTTAGTGGCTTCGACCTTAATAAAAGGAGCTTGGGCGAGTGTCGATAAACGACGGGCTATTTCTGTCTTTCCCACCCCGGTTGGGCCAATCATCAGAATATTTTTTGGCGTAATTTCGTTTCTCAAATCAATGTCAACCTGCATTCGACGCCAACGGTTACGCAAAGCAATAGCGACAGCACGTTTGGCATTTTTTTGGCCAACGATATGTTTATCCAATTCATGGACGATTTCACGAGGAGTCATTTGGGACATATTAATTGCAATCCAGTTCTTCTATAGTTTGATTATGGTTGGTGTAAATACAAACATCACCAGCGATTTTAAGACCATGTTCAACAATCTCTCTGGCTTCTAAATCCGTCTTATCCAGTAAAGCGCGAGCCGCTGACTGTGCAAAAGGCCCACCAGATCCAATAGCCATCAAGCAATCTTCCGGCTCTATCACATCGCCATTACCAGTAATAATAAGTGAATGCTCACTATCAGCTACAGCTAGTAAAGCTTCAAGCTTTCTTAACATACGATCAGTTCGCCAATCTTTGGCAAGTTCGACTGCTGCTCGCAGCAATTTACCCTGATGTAATTCCAACTTGGCTTCAAAACGTTCAAATAAGGTAAATGCATCGGCTGTTCCTCCTGCAAAACCAGCTATGACTTTGCCATTATACAGCCGACGAACCTTGCGGGCATTACCTTTCATCACAGTATTGCCCAGGGATACCTGACCATCACCACCTATAACTACCTTGCCATTACGGCGCACAGATAATATGGTGGTTCCTCTAAATTGTTCCATGAGAATCAACCTTAATATTAAAAAATATAAAACTATGTAGAATAGCTGTAAGAAGTGGGGGTTCTCTGATTAATTTCAACCACCAAGGCAAAAAATTGATGACTAAAATTCCAGGAAAACCTGCTTTCCTATTATTCAACTGGTTTTAATTCAGGTTCAATCTGGAGCCTGCAGTGTAAGGCGTAAGGGGTAGAGGTTATGTTTAAAAAACACCCAGTTACAAAAAGGACACTAAAAACCATAAAACACATTTTATTGGGTGTTATGTTTATAATCGTAACAATGATTCCCACGAGACGTAAGTACACGTGCTACCTCAAACTTATTACCAACAAAGAACCATCCTGACAAGATATCTGAAAGAGATTATATTGATTTATGAAATAAACTCTTTAAAAATTTCTACCAATATTTAGTTTTTTTATTCTAATAAAGACTTAAATCTATTCATTACTTGATGAACGCAAGACTAATTAAATGGCCTATCTTATTCAGAGTTGAAGTTAAATATGTTGCCTTTTTAGCTAAGTACTATACTCTGGAGGAACATCCTCGTTTTGTCATTTATCCTCGATAGCTGGCTTAGCGCCTAAATATTGAGGCCGCCTAATGACAAATCTACGCCTATGCTACCAAACCGTTGAGTTTGGGAAAATAGATATTCACCTGTGTACTTTACGCAATAAGCAAGAATTTCATGACCCCGCAGGTATTGCTGAAAAACTCGGTATATGCTCGGCATCCTGGCCCATTTTTGGGGTAGTTTGGCCATCGAGTTTAGTTCTTGCTCACTTCATCTTTGACTACGAAACTGACTCAAAACGAATATTGGAAATCGGATGTGGAATGGCGCTATCCAGTTTTCTCCTAAACAACCAATGCGCGGATATTACTGCAACCGATTATCATCCAGAGGCGCAGAAATTTTTACAAAGGAATGCGTTACTTAATGGAGGTAGGGCTATTGCGTTTGAGCAAGTTGATTGGGCTGACAAAAGTGACAATCTCGGCCTTTTTGACCTGATAATTGGCAGCGACCTATTATATGAAGACAATCATATTGAATTACTGGCTAGTTTCATTGAAGGGCATTCAAAACCTACCTGCGAAGTTATTATTGTTGACCCAGGGCGCGGAAGAAAAAATAAGCTAAGTTCACGAATGGTGGAGTTCGGTTTTACTTCTTCTTACCAAAAACCAAGTCATACAGACTATCTCGACCAAGAATTCAAAGGGTATATTCTTAAGTTTGAACGTTGAACTTTAGTATTTAAAACGCTTTTCGGAGTTGAGGTTAAATATGAAACGTCAGCACGCCCTGGCATACATTGGATCGAATAATGCACCTTAACAACCTTGGCTCTATCGTCATTTTATGTTTGAATACATGCCTGAATTTAAAATAAGGCCTTTTTCATGCATAAAGCTATCCTTGCCGGTTTGATGGCAGCCTCCATTTTTAGTATTTCTTCCTGTAATAACCGTGAAAATGAGCAGCAAGAGACGTCCGAAGCTTCTCAAAAAGCCACTTCTCATGCAGAGACCAACACAAAAAAGCTAAACTGGCTCGATAAAGCTGCTGAAGATCGCGCTAATATCTATGTTTCGGTTGAGCTAAAGGCTGATCTTACCCATTTGTCTGATAATCAAAAATCCATGTTGAAGTTGTTAATTAAGGCTTCAAGAGTAATGGATAAGCTATTTTGGGCACAGGCTTATGGTTCTCAAGCTGAGCTTCTTGGAAAACTTGAAACATCTACACAAAAACATTTCACTAATTTGAATTACGGCCCCTGGGACAGACTTAATGGTGATAAACCTCTGTTTAGCGGCATTAAAGAAAAGTCTCCAGGTGCGCAGTTTTATCCAGCTGACATGACCAAAAAAGAATTTGAACAGGCTGATCTGCCGGGTAAAAAAGGTTTATATTCTCTGGTTAAACGAAATGCTGAAGGAAAGTTGGTATTACAACCTTTCCATGAGGCTTATAAGGCAGAGTTAACACAAGCAGCCGAACTTCTTAAGCAAGCTTCTAAATTGGCTGATAACCAAGAGTTCGCACAGTACTTAACCATGAGAGCAAGCGCATTAATCACTGATGATTTTCAAGCCAGCGATTTAGCCTGGATGGATATGAAATCGAATCCCATCGAATTGGTTATTGGGCCGATTGAAACCTATGAAGATCAACTATTTGGCTACCGTGCTGCCTATGAGAGTTATGTGTTGCTCAAAGATATGGCCTGGAGTAAAAAATTAGCTAAATATGCCAGTTTTTTACCTGAGTTACAAAAAGGTTTGCCTGTGAGTGCCGCCTACAAACCCAAAATGTCTGGTACTGGAAGTGATCTTAATGCCTATGATGTGATTTTTTATGCGGGCCATTCCAATGCAGGTTCAAAAACTATTGCTATTAACCTACCTAATGATGAAGAGGTTCAACTTAAAAAAGGCACTCGACGGTTGCAGTTAAAAAATGCAATGCGTGCAAAGTTTGATAAGATTTTGCTGCCAATTTCTGAAACCTTAATCGCGGCCGATCAAAGAAAACATGTTCAGTTTCATGCTTTCTTCGCCAACACCATGTTCCACGAAGTAGCCCATGGTTTGGGGATTAAAAATACCCTTTCAGGTAGTGGCACAGTACGACAGGCACTTAAAGAACATGCTTCGGCTTTTGAAGAAGGTAAAGCTGACATTCTGGGTTTATACATGGTCACTGAATTATTCAAAAAAGGTGAAATTGAAGAAGGTGAATTGATGGATTACTACACGACTTTTCTTGCGGGTATTTTCCGTAGTGTGCGATTTGGTGCATCCAGTGCACATGGTAAAGCCAACATGATGCGTTTTAATTATTTTGCCGACAAAGAAGCCTTTGAAAGAAATGAGAAAGATGGAAGCTACCGTGTTAACTTCGATAAGTTTCAACAAGCAATGGCCGATCTTTCTAAAGATATTCTCACCATTCAAGGTGATGGAGATTATGAAAAAGCCCATCAATGGATCTCAACTAAAGGTATTATCGATGAAAATTTGCAAACCGATCTTAATCGACTAGAGACTGCTGGAATTCCGGTGGATGTTGCATTTGTGCAAGGTGAAACTGTTTTAGGGCTTTAGTTTTTCTTTGACACTTCATTTATTGAAAACAGGTACAGCGTTCAAAGTAACTTCCTGACGTCTTAAACGGGCTTCTTTGAACGCTTAAAATAGTTGTTGTTCTTTCTACCTGGACCAGGCAAAATTATGACTTAGTTTTTATCCGGTTCTCATTGACAAAACAGCTTGAATATTAAGTTTCTCACGATAAAGCATAAATTCAGGCTCTTGTTCTTCTATGGCCAATATCGACATCCTATCAGCTAATTCATTACCTTCAACACCTACATGACCATTGACATGCAATATTTGAACTTTGTCTTTCAACAATTGGTATAGCGCAAACATCTCTTTGATCAAATCTAAATTCTTGATTTCGCCACCCGGTCGCTTCCAACCTTTCTTCTCCCAATTAAAAGCCCACTGAGTAATACACTGAATAGAATATTTTGAATCACAAAAAATAGCGACCGTACTTCCTTTGTTAACTTCACTTTTTGCCATTAACAAAGCTTGATTTAAGGCATTTAACTCTGCGGTATTATTAGTGCCTTTCGGGTTATATAAACCGTACCAAAGCTCATCAATAATATTGTTACGATACACTGCGACCCCGGAACCCGCTTCTCCAGGGTTAGGCTCACAACCGCCATCAGTGAATATTTTTGTATCTATTGGTATTTCCGCAATTTCATCAGCAGTATATGTTTTTACTGTTTGAGCCGATGTTGCGCTCTTGCCTGACGATGTTTCCGATCCTTTAGCTTTTTTAATCTTCGTTACACTCTTGCCATTAAAAGCCGCTTCAGCATCTTCCAATGTCTTGAACGACTTATATTTTGCACCTGCAAATTTTTCTACCTGTTTTTTACAGGTATTCCAATCTGTGAAAATTCCGGTTTCTCTTCCTTTCCATACCACGTAAAACTTTTTTGTCATTTTAATAACCCCATATAATCAGATGAGAAATATAACATGTAGCCCCTATACGTTGCACCGCTAAAACAACTGACATGTTCATTACTTTTTAAATTTAAATGACCAGCAAGTCATCAGTTAACTCAACAAACTTGTTTATCAATTGACTTTAGTTGTATGAAAGGATATTTATAATTGGTATTTTTAATGCCAATTACAAGTTTTTTGGACTAAGAATTGGTTTGAGAGGATAAAGATGAGAGCTGTAGTATACGAGAATTTTCAGTCCACTCCAGTATTAAAAGAGGTTAGTGATCCATCTCCTGCACCACATGGCGCAGTCATTAAGGTTGCAGCCAGTGGTGTCTGTCGTAGCGATTGGCATGGCTGGATGGGCCATGATGCTGAAATCAAACTTCCCCATGTACCTGGTCATGAGTTAGCTGGAAATATTGAAGCAGTAGGAGCCAATGTATCTCGTTGGAAAAAAGGTGACAGGGTGACAGTACCTTTTATTGCAGGATGTGGAAAATGCCTGGAATGTGCAGGAGGCAATCATCAGGTATGTGCCAACCAGACCCAACCAGGATTTACTCACTGGGGCTCTTTTGCAGAATATGTAGCGATTGATTATGTTGATACCAATTTAGTCGCTTTACCCGAATCCATTGATTTTGTTACTGCCGCGAGTTTAGGCTGCCGATTTGCAACTTCGTTTCGTGCCGTTGTGGCTCAAGGTGAAATTTCTGCCGGGCAATGGGTCGCCATACATGGATGTGGTGGAGTTGGCTTATCGGCAGTAATGATAGCGAATTCTTTAGGCGCTTCTGTTATTGCAATTGATATTGAACAAGAAAAATTGGACTTTGCTAAATCCCTTGGCGCAGTAGCTTGCATTAATGCCAATAAAAAAACAGATGTCGTTGAACTCATTAATCATATAACCCACGGTGGAGCTCATGTATCCATTGATGCTTTAGGCAGCCCTACCACCTGTTTTAATTCTATTTCCTGTTTGAAACCCAGAGGAAAACATGTGCAAATAGGTTTAATGGTAGGAGGTGATAATCATTCTGCCGTACCGATGGATCTTATTTTAGCTAAAGAGTTGCAAGTGATTGGTAGTCACGGTATGCAAGCACATGCTTATCCGGAAATGATGCAAATGATAATGCAAGGTCGTTTAGCCCCACAAAAACTCATCGGGAAAAAAATTAATTTACAGCAATCAATTGAAGCTCTAACGCGAATGGATCAATTTGATTCTTTAGGCGTTACCGTTATAGATTCTTTTTAATTCAGGGAACTGGTTTGGTGTTCTATCATTATTATCAATAATTATAAGAAACAATAATTAGTTGGTTCTGGTATATTATTTTTTTCTAAATGAGGAGAAACGAAAGCCACTAATTCTGATAAAGAGAATTTATCAATACTACTCATAATGGTTTTTTCGAACGTCTAGGACGGCGTCTATTCATCATAAGTTCCCTTATGACCTCTTCAGGATAAAACTCTATAGCTTTAGAAAGCAGAGCCTGAAGCTCCTTAAGAAAAGGGTAACGAGGGTTAAATTCATATACTTTAGTTTTGCCTGGCTCATTAGAGTAAAGGACATTTTGCTGTTCAAGTGACTCAAGTTATTTTTGTATAGGAGATAGACTTGTGTTAAAGAATCGAGATCTCTCTCTGGCGTAACTTTTTTCACGTGCAAATATAAATATCCTTTCTTTGATGATACTTCCTAAAATTGGTTCAAGCATTTTCAAACCTCAGAACGACCTAAATTATAGTCCACATGAACCATTATATAGATCAATCAATTTTATGTGAATATCAACATCTTAAAATCATAATATAGAACGCCCATAAATTGCTTCATTACGGTATGGGAGTCCGTTCAAGAATTCAAGAATTCAAGAATTTTCAATTTGATAGATTTTCTTCTTTAAAACAATAGATTAATTACAACTACAAAATCGGTCCTAACATTCATTTTCCAAGTTCCCATATTATGGTTAATTTGTAATGAGTTTCTTCAACATCCCCTCTAGCCCATTTAATTTAACCTCATACATCAAAGCTAATTGTTCACCTAACTTCCCTGGCGGAAATCCCTCACGGTAGAACCAGACCAGATAGGGTTCTGGCAGTTCAATCAATTTTCGCCCCTGATACTTTCCAAAAGGCATAATCTGATTGACGGCTTCTTTTAACAGGTGTGAATTCATTATTTATCTTTCTAGTTATTTCTTATCAGACCAAACAGCAAATTCATTTCCATTGGGATCGGAAAAGTGGAAACGGCGTCCTCCGGGAAAATCAAATATTTCCTGAGTAATTGCACCTCCGGCTTTTTTAATTCCCTCTATTTTTAATTCTAAGTTCTCAGAGTACATAACGACCAGAGCTGTTCCTTTGGCAACAGTAAAGTCTTTGTCTGATTTGTAGATCCCTGCATCTATACCAGCATTAGAAATCGAGCTGTATTCGTCACCATAGTCAATGTATTGCCAGCCAAAAACTTCGGTAAAAAATTGCTTCGAATTATTGACATGTTTAACCGGAATTTCAATGTAATTAATTTGATTTTCAACTGGCATAATAAACTCCTAACTTTCCAAAGTATGTTTAGCAATATAATCTTCTCGCATTAGCTGCTTTATCATGGGAACTGGCGCACTGCCATAACTTAAAAACTGGTTATGGAAATCATACAAATCAAATCCTTTACCCGTTGCTTTTTTCAGCTCTTCTCTGAAGGCTAAAATTTCTGCAAATCCATTAAAGTAACTTGTTAACTGAACCTGTGATAGTGTTGCTCTACGCCATTTTCCTGAGGCTTCAGCTTGTTGCTGAAAAGCCTCGTTAATCATCATGTCCATAGCTTGCTCTTCAGTCATTCCAAGCACTTGTATGGAGTAGTCCAGGATGGTATTCACCACTACTCGCAAGTTCCATTTATAATACATTAGCCAAAGTTCAGGTTCGTTATTTCCAAATCCTGCTTCTAACATCATACGCTCAGAATAAACAGCCCAACCTTCTACCATCGCCCCATTACCAAATAATGACTTTAATAAACTCGGAGATTTATTGCTATGAACCAGCTGTGCATAATGACCGGGAATTGCTTCATGTATATTTAGAATTTGTAAAATCCAATGATTGTACTCACGTAAGTAACTTTCTTTTTGGGAATCATCCATATTGTCCAATGGTGTGACATTGTAATAGGTATTGGCTTTAGCATCATAAGGACCTGGTGCATTAATTGAAGCTCCAGCAAAACCTCTTTGATATTTTGGTGTTTCTCTAACCACCAGGGGTTTTTCAGGATCCATTTCCAGTAAGTGATTGTCTATCACAAATTTTTCTAAACCCGGGATCTGTTTTTTAATTTCAGGAATAAATTCATCGGGTTTTACATGTTTAGGAGATAGATGATCAATTAAGGTTTTTACTGCAAGTAATTTATCTGTTGGTACTGCTTCATTTTTAAAGTATTTTGGCCAGAGTTCTTCTGTGATTTTTATCATTTTCTGATGAACGGCATCTTTCTCCTGTAATGCTCTTTGATAGAGAGCTTCACCGGTATAATCAGAAACAATATCAAATTTAAATTTTTCCTCATATAGCTCTTTTCCAATTCTAAAATCTTTGGCGCCATTTTTTTCGATATCATTCAGCTTAGCTTCCAACCAGACTACATAATCATTTATGGCCGTAACGGCTAGAGTTGCACGTTGTTTCATTTTCTGTTTTTCTTCTTCTGATAAAGTAGATTTAGCTAACTTTCCTTCTAAAGCAGATGTAAAAACACCAATAGCGCCTTTATTTTGTTGAATGGCAATTTTGGTATGGGGCAGAGTCGGAACTTTTAATGTATTTTTTGCAATTTCATAGTAGGCAGGAATATTTTTCATTCGTTTGTAAAACGAACGTAAACGTTCATCAAGGGGTTTATAATTGGTATTTAGAATTAATCCAAACCCTCCTGCAACATTATAGTCAGAAGGATCCCATTCATGGGACTTGAACGTTTTGTTGTACCATAAACTACTTTCGAGTTGGTTTTCTAATATTTTGTAATCACTGGCATTATTTGAATTCAACTTTTTGATATCGAAGCTTCTTAACTGAGCCAACTTGTTTATGGCAAACTCATCACTTTTCTCCCGATTTTTCTGATCTGGAAGCGGCAATTGATCATCATATTTATAAAAACCCACATAAATGCCATAACCAGGATTCATTTCCCAAAATTGTTCTATGGATTCAGAGATGAACTCTGCAAAATATTGGTTTACCTTAGTGTTTTCAGGGGGTTGAGGTGAGACTTTATTAGTTTTTTCAGATTTAACTGATTGTTTTTTCTCAATATTAACCGTTGCTTCTGGCTTACAAGCCGTTAACATTATTAAGAGTGTGATCGGTATCCATTGATATTTCATGAGGTGCCCTCTTTTATTTTGACTTTTTTGCTATGATAGCTACGCTTATTCATTGTGGGAATACCTCCAACGTTATAAGGAGCTTTAAGTTTAGCTGCTTATTTTTGAGGGTTCCCACACTAAATTTCTCTTTACTAT
>JBFFIY010000116.1:0-16069 GCA_041556195.1 Enterobacterales bacterium | reverse complement strand
TTGGGAGTGATTCAGCTTAAGTGCTTGAATGATTTGGCTGCTCCGGTAATGAGGGAGTAGCTTAATGGCTTGTTGGCGTAGTGCTTTTGGTGTTCTGGCGGCTCGATGAGTCCGTGTGTTTCGCCACTGCTCAAAAGCAATCACAACTGTTTGAAGTTTATCTTGATTTGACATGTTACGTCCTCCGGTGAGTTCGCAACTAGTAAACCAGATTATATTGTTGGTGTTGAGCTAGGCTCTCGTAAGCTCACAAAATAAAGGTTTAAGAGGGGCTAGAAGAATAAAATTTGAATCACTGTACCAGGGCCTGTTTCTTTTTCAAACCTGCCAACTATTATGCATCGGCAATGCTTCTTCGTCATTATGTTGGAGCTCTTTACGTTGAGTATTTTGTAGTGAAGTCAACATTTCATGATCAACGTGAGGCGCAAAGATTTGTACAAATTCTTTCATATATGAGGGGAAAAATGCCCCTTTTTTGAAGACTAGCCAAGTGGTACTTTTTGGTAAAAATTGTGCGGTTGAGTAACCTATTAAATCACGATCTTTTTTAGGCTCAAAGGCCATACTTGCTATTATACCCACACCTAAACCACTACGAACATAGGTTTTAATCACATCGGCATCTGCTGCTGTAAACACAACGTTTGGTTGGAGTTTTTCCTGCTGAGCAGCCGCCATTAAGCTCGAACTTTGTTTAACATTCATGTTGTAAGTGATGAGTGGGTATTTAACCACATCCTTTAAATTTAATTTAGTGAGATCGCCCAGAGGGTGTTCAACGGGAAATACAACCAATCTATCCCATTGATAACAGGGAACTTTTATAAATTCAGTTGATAACTCTAAATTGCCTGAGATAATGGCAAAATCAACTTTATCTTTAGTCAATAATTCAATAATTTGTTCTGTACTACCCTGTTCGAGTTCAATTTTAAGATTTTTATATTTCTTTTGAAGTTGAGACAATGCTGAGGGTAAGACATATTTTGCCTGTGTCTGAGTCGTTGCCAAACTTAGCGTAATATTGTTTGAACCCGGCTCCTGTTCACGGCTCAGACGTTTGATATTACTGACTTCTTGCAAAATATTACGTGCTCGTCCAATAATTTCTTCACCTGCAGGTGTTATTCCTGCCAGCTGTTTGCCATTTCGAATAAAGATTTTTAAATTCAGTTCTTCTTCAAGTAAACGTAACTGTTTACTAATGCCTGGTTGAGATGTATAGACCTTCTCTGCCGCATGGGTAATGCTCAGATTATTCTCTGCGATTGCGACAAGGTATTTTAACTGTTGTAATTTCATTAAGATTTATCTTTTTAAGATATAGACATCTATACGTCCATAAGGCTATCATTAGTTTTTAAATGCTGCAACAAAATTTATCAACAAACTTTATTCTGTTCAATTAATTCAATTAAAAACTGAATTTCAGAGGGAATTAAGATATGGACACGCTTTAGGGTCACAGGTTACAAACTCCAATC
Organism: Enterobacterales bacterium; assembly: GCA_041556195.1. Classification (GTDB taxonomy): domain Bacteria; phylum Pseudomonadota; class Gammaproteobacteria; order Enterobacterales; genus 21-14-all-40-8. The sequence continues at coordinate 14,582 of JBFFIY010000116.1, read as the reverse complement.
ATAACCTGAGTACCTATGCCCTTAACCAATGAAACTGCAGATTTCATTGATTAAGGATTTACACCCAAGTTTTGTGATATACCCAAAAGCTATATCGAATGGGGATTGGTTATTTCATTCATCCTTTGATAAATGTTTTTATTGTTTTGTTGATAGATATAAGCAAATGGTGAGAATAGATGGAATATTTACCGATCACAGTAAAGTTAGCGGGAAAGAAGTGTATTTTAGTGGGCGGTGGAGAAGTAGCTTTTAGAAAGCTGAAGACCCTGTTATTAGCGGGTGCAGATGTTAGGTTGATCAGTCTTAGTTTTACAGAAGAAATACTTCAGCTGGCAGCTGAAAATCGTTTGAAAGTGATCCAATCTGAGCTAGAACTGGAACATATAGACGGAGCCTATCTGGTGGTTTCGGCAACAGGTTCTTATGAGGCTAATCAGTATATCAGTCAGTTATGCCAGGAAAACAAAGTATGGGTCAATATTGTTGATGATATCCAGTTAAGTAGCTTTTTAATGCCAGCAATTGTTGATCGTTCACCGCTGTTAGTGGCCATTTCTACCGGTGGATTTTCTCCAGTGTTAGCGCGAAAAATTCGAGAAAAGTTAGAATGGCTGCTCCCCTCAAACCTTAATCAGCTGCTGATCAAGTTGCAGGTACTTCGCCCATTACTAAAAAAAAACTTTAACAAAGTTAAGTTACGCAGGCACTTTTATGAGTGGTATCTGGAACGAGCCTTTAATGAAGATATTCCAATGAATGAGACTGTGGATCAGAGTCTGGAGTTATATCATTCATCTGCTGAGAAATCACAGGGTAAAGTTTATTTAGTTGGTGCCGGGCCAGGAGATCCTGAGTTACTCACAGTAAAAGCATTGAAGTTATTGCAAAAAGCCGATGTTGTATTATTTGACTCTTTGGTGAGCAGGGAAATTCGTAGTCAGATCCGCAAAGATGCAAAACTCGTTGATGTGGGAAAACGTGCTTTATTAAAAAGTGCTAAACAAGTAGATATTCATCAACAAATGGCTTTTTATGCAAAACAGGGGTTGAGTGTGGTTAGATTAAAAGGTGGAGATCCCTTTATATTTGGACGTGGCGGAGAAGAACTGGAATATCTGCATGATATGGATATTGCTTTTGAAGTTGTCCCAGGGATCACTGCGGCGGCAGGTTGTGCCAGTTATGCTGGTATCCCTCTAACTCATAGGGACCATGCACAGTCATTAATGTTTGTTACCGCACAGTGCAAAAATTCGAAGGATACATTAGATTGGAAAAGTCTGGCGCGAGATAAACAAACATTAGTGGTTTATATGGGCATATTAACTCATCAGGTATTGCTGACTAATTTATTAAAACATGGACGTGAGCCTGATACCCCTGTTGCAATAATTGAGAATGGCACAACAGTCAACCAAAGGGTGGTAACTGGCGTTCTACAAGAATTACCACAGCTTGTTAATATGCATCAATTAAAATCACCATCGGTTATTATAATTGGAACAGTTGCCAAACTTGCTGCAAAACTTCATTGGTATGAGATGAGTACATTATTCAGCAACAGAAAGTTAGTCAGCTCAAATAGTTTAACTCATAACCAGCAAAACGATTTAAAAATTGCTGTTTAAAATTTATGCATATAATATACTCAAACTACAACAGATTTACAGATAAGGAATTAACATGATCTACAATTCAATTTTAGAAACCATTGGTAAAACACCTATTATAAAAATTAATCGGCTTGCCCCCAAAAACACCAATATTTTTGTAAAAGCTGAGTTTTTCAATCCCATGTCCTCGGTAAAAGATCGCCTTGCTTTCGCGGTTATTAATGACGCCGAGCAAAAAGGTTTATTAAAACCGGGACAAACAGTGATTGAAGCGACTTCGGGTAATACTGGCATTGCATTAGCTATGGTCTGTGCGGCGAAGGGTTACCCTTTTATAGCAGTTATGACTGAGACTTTTTCAGTTGAACGACGAAAGATTATGCGTGCATTAGGGGCAAAAGTTGTTTTAACTCCGGCAGCTGAGAAAGGTTCCGGCATGTTGCGTATTGCAGAAGAACTGGCACAGAAAAATGGTTGGTTTTTAGCTCGTCAATTTGCGAACCCTGCAAATCCTGAATACCATCGTAATACAACAGCGCCAGAAATACTCAATGATTTTGCCGGGCAACCTCTTGATTACTTTGTCAGTGGTTATGGAACTGGAGGCACCATTACCGGAGTTGGTGAAGTTTTAAAAACAGCACGGCCTGATTTAAAAATTATTGCAACAGAACCTGCTGGTGCTGCCTTGCTAAACGGTAAAGATTGGCAACCTCATAAAATCCAGGGATGGACCCCGGATTTCATTCCACCTGTTCTAAATACACAAGTAATAGATGAAATTATTCCAGTTGATGATGTATTGGCACGAGACACCTCTATAGCCCTTGCCAGAAATGAAGGAATTTTCTGCGGTATTTCCGCTGGAGCTACTTTTGCCGCAGCTTTGGAAATTGCTAAAAACGCCCCTGAAGGTTCTTCTATCTTAGCCATGTTACCGGATACTGGCGAACGTTATCTCAGTACTTTCCTGTTTGAAAATATTAGCGAAGGATCTGATGATGAGATTTTGGAAACACTCAAAAATGAAACGGTTGAAATAACAACCAAGGATGAGGAGACTGCTTAGGTTAAACTTAAGAGTTAATTAATATCTGGTGTGATAAAGCCAATATAGCTTTACTTTTTATCCGTTTTTTAACTCTACCAATATATTATTGACTAACCTGATGTGATGGTCTCCAGCCATTTGGCTGTTATATATTGCCAGGCTTATTCCCAGTTGAGATTAAATAAAGTCATTTTCAAAAAATGACTTTTATCAGGTTCAGGTTTAATCAGTCCCCTTCCATTTCTTATTTATTGAAAACAGATCTTTATTCGATTTAGTTATTATGACTAATAAATCGCACAAAAAAGATCTTGACTTAAAGAATTTCTAAACTATACTAAGGCCATATAGACGTTTAGACGTCTAAACACGAGTTGAGATATGAAAATGCTAAATTCTAATCAAATAACGCTAATTAACCAGGAATGTGATTTAGGTTCACTAAATAACGAACCTGTTATTTATAGTAAGAACAATGAGTTAAACAAAGAAAAGTGTTGTCATGAAATTGCTGGAATAAAGTTAAATTATTGTCGTTATGGAGATCATAGTAAGCCATTAGTTCTGGTTTTGGGCGGTATTTCGTCCAATCAGTATGCTGCTGACTTTCTTAAAGAAGATCAAACAATTCGTGGTTGGTGGAATGGTTTTATTGGTAAAGGTAAAGCCGTCGATCTCAATTTATTTCAAGTTTTATCTATCGACTTTTATGCGGGAACTTCGTTTGATGCTACTACACAGAAGCACCTTTCTACTCATACGCAAGCTAAATTGCTGAGTCAATTATTATGTGATCTGGAGCTGGATAATGTAGAGGCTGTCATTGGTGGATCTTATGGAGGTATGGTTGCTTTGGCCTTTGCTGAGTTATATCCAGATCTATTAAATAAGTTAGTGGTGTTATGCGCAGCTGATAAAAGTTCTGTTAAAAGCATCGGACTAAGAGAGATCCAGAGGAAAATTATTGGTCTGGGTCTGGATAGTAAAAAAGAACAGGAGGCTTTTTCTTTAGCAAGAAGCCTGGCGCTTTTGGGCTATAAAGGCGAAGATGAATTAGAAAATCGTTTTTCTAAAAACTCTAGCGATTCAGCTGCTGTTAGAAAAAACCTGAATAGTTATCTACAATATAATTCTGATAAATTTGCACAACAGTATAGTAAAACTAAATATTTAAATCTAAGTTTATCTATAGATTTACATCAGATCGATTCTAAAAAAATACAGACAAGAAGCTTATTTATCGGTTGTGATACCGACCAGATTGTCCCAATAGAATTTATTGAAACACTTTCAAAAAATATTACTGGAGAAAGCAAATTTATATCTATTGAAAGCACTTATGGTCATGATTCATTTTTAATAGAAGTTGAAGTTATAACTCCCCATATACAATCTTTTTTAGGTGATTTGAGAAAAAACAAAACTATAGAAGTTATGCGTTCAAATAACTCAAAAACTTTAACTACTAAAAACTGTCCATCAAACATAAACCACCAACCCCCCAATAGGGAGAAATCTTATGACTCAAATTGCCAGTAATCATCAAGATACCATTGCAGTTAGAGCAGGTGTAGGCTCTGACACTCAATTTGGTGCTGTGATCCCTCCCCTTTATTTATCCAGTAATTATACTTTTTCTGATCTTGATCAGCCAAGGAAATATGATTACTCCCGTTCAGGCAATCCAACAAGAGATATCCTGGCAGAATCATTGGCCAAATTAGAAAAAGGCGCTGGTGGTGTAATAACTGCAACGGGAATGTCTGCAATTTTATTAGCCTTACAATTACTGGAACCTGGCGATTTATTAGTGGCGCCTCATGATTGTTATGGTGGAACCTTTCGATTATTTAGCAGTTTAGCAGATAAGGGTTGTTTTGATATTTTATTTATCGATCAAAATGATACTCATGCGATTGAACAAGTTTTGTTAGAAAATCCTAAGATGTTATGGATTGAAACACCGAGTAATCCCTTGTTGCAGATTGTTGATATTACAGAGTTGTGCCGTCAATTTGGTGAGAACGTGATCAAGGTTGTTGATAATACGTTTCTATCTCCTATTCAACAAACACCTCTTCAATTAGGCGCTGATTTAGTGGTGCATTCGACGACTAAATATATTAATGGACATAGTGATGTCGTTGGCGGAGCAGTCATAGCTAACACTCCTGAATTACATGAAAAAATGAGTTGGTGGGCAAATTGCCTGGGCATTACTGCTTCGCCATTTGATAGCTTTTTAACAACAAGAGGTCTAAGAACCCTGGATGTACGTATTAAACAACATATTGAGAATACAAAGCACGTTGTTGACTTCTTACAGTCTCATCCTGCAGTAGAAAAGATATATTATCCGGGTTTAGAAACTCATACTAATCATCATGTTGCTAAAAAACAGCAAAGTGGTTTTGGCGCCATGATCTCCTTCGAATTGAAGGGAGAAATCGCTAATGTAAAACAGCTTGTTAACAACCTGAGCATATTTTCTTTAGCTGAGTCATTAGGTGGAGTTGAAAGTTTAATTTGTCATCCTGCTACCATGACTCATGCCGCAGTGCCTGTTAAAGACCAAATTAAAGCAGGAATTAACAACAATCTGTTAAGGCTTTCGATTGGTATTGAAAATTGTCAGGATTTAATTGCAGATCTGGAGATTGGTTTAAATCGCTCTCAGTTGTCTTTAATTGAAGAAGTAATCGATACAAAAGCATCAGGAATTCCTGAGAAACAGCTTCAAGGTGAGAATTATGTCTGACAATACAGCAATAGATGTTATAGACACATTAAAACCTGGCTCTATCGAATTTTCTGAGATCTCCAGACAATTAGTCTCCAATTCATTAGTCTCTGGCCCATTAGAGACTATTTTTAAATCCAGAGAGATTGGTGGAGATCCATTAATTCAAGCAATAAATACCAGACAGGTACACAAATTTGGAGGAAGCAGCTTAGCCGATACAAATGCTCTAAATAAAGTCGTTCAAATTATTGAAGAACAAACTTCAAAAAACGATATTATTGTGGTGTCAGCCAATGGAAAAATGACCGACAAACTGGTTTCTGCGTTTAATACATCTGGTGACAAACTAGCGACAGTGAAAAGTTTTTATACCGAACTAGTTCATTCTTTTGATTTTGAACATGAAAAATTACTGCAGGATTTTGAAAATGATATTGCCGCTATTTATCAGAGTGACAATAATAACGAGCTAAAAGAAAGGGATTTATTAGTTTATGGGGAAATATGGTCAGCAAGATTATTATGTGCTTTGTTGAAAAACAAATCGCACACTAGTGTTTTTGTCGATGCACGAAATATTTTTGTTGTAGATCTCAGCGACACTAACAATCTCATAAATAACAATCTCATAAATAATAATCTCATAAACAACAATCTCATAAATTTTGAATTCTCGACTCAGAAGTTAGATGAAATCATCAATGCAAACCCAAAAGCTCGTCTCATTGTGACAGGATATATAGCATCAGATCAATACGGAAATAATTATAATTTTGGTCGAAATGGTAGCGATTATACTGCTACTTTAATCGGGCAGATCCTGAATATAAAACAAATTACTTTATGGACTGATGTGGCTGGCGTTTTTACAGCAGATCCTAATGTCGTAAAAAATGCCACCCCCATTAAACAACTATCATTATGTGAGATGCAAGGGTTATCTGAACTCGGCTCAAATGTATTACATCCAAAAGCCATTGAGCCATTATTAAATTATTCATCGAAAGTTCTCATTAAAAGTGCTTTTAATGACAGTAAAAATGGCACTGAGATCAATCAGAAAGTACATTCTCAAGAACAGGGCTTAATTAAAACCATTGCCGTCAAATCTAACCTGAATAAAATACACATAAACAACATCAGTGAGTTAGAATCACGCATTATTCAAAAAAATATTTTATTACAGCAAATAAATTTCTATGCTGAACATTATAATAAAACACGTCATCAACTCAGTTTTTATGTTGAAGAATTAGATGAGGTACTTTTAATTTTAGAGTCTTTAGGATTCTCATCCCCTTTTATTGACCATAAGAATGTTTCATTGCTCAGTGTAGTTGGACAGGATATACGGCAAGATTCGGCTGTCATAAGAAAAGTGCTAACACAGGCTTCAAATTATGAACTATTAGAAATCTACTATCCTTCTAATAGCCATTGCCTTAGTGTAATTGTACCGGATGTTCAGTCAAAAAATCTGTTGCAGGATCTACACACCACATTTTTTGAACAGCCCCCTTCAATACCCATTTTTATTCTTGGATATGGAAACATAGGACAACAATTTGTTCATCTTTTAACAAAAGATAAAGTGAAAATTGAAAAAATGCTTGATTGTTCGTTATCGATTGTCTCAATTTCGAATAGTAAAAAATATCTTTTTGATAAGAATGGAATAAATTCAACACCCATTAATCTGGATCTTGGAGAAGACAATACAGACAATCAATTTATTGAGTGTTTAAACAACTATTATGGAAAAAAAGCCATTATTATTGATTTAACGGCAAATCAGAAAATTGCTTCTCTTTATCTGAGATTTGCGCAAAATAATTGGCATATTATATCTGCAAACAAGATCACGGGATCAAATTTCGATTTAGCCACAGTTGTTGAAAAAGAAATACAGTCACGTGACAATTATTGGTTGCAAAACACCACCGCTGGTGCAGGACTACCGATCCAGGCAAGCATTAAGAACTTAACTGAAAGTGGGGATGTAATACAATCTGTTTCTGGTATATTTTCTGGTTCATTATCGTGGTTATTCAGTCAGTTAAATGAAACCCAAAAATTTTCAAGCTTACTGAAAACCGCTCAAAAAAAGGCTCTAACAGAGCCCGATCCAAGGGATGATTTATCTGGAAAAGATGTACTGCGTAAAGTCAAAATCATCGCACGTGAACTTGGTTACACATCAGCAAAAGAAGAGTTCGAACCAGCTATAAAAAAAGAATTACTGGAGGGAACTCTCGAAGACTTCTGGTCTCGCCATGATAAAATTGATGAATATTATTCAAAATTATTTAAACAGGCAAGAGAACAAAATTCTGTACTATGTTATGTCGCCACCATTACACCAGAACTTTTGAAGGTGAAATTAGAAATAGTGAACACTAACCATGCTTTTGCCAATCTCAATCCCTGTGATAATATTTTTCAAATTCAGTCAATCTGGTATGCAGCAAACCCATTAATTATTCAAGGTCCTGGTGCTGGCAGAGAAGTAACTGCTGCAGGTGTATTAAATGATCTGATCTATTTATTGAGGAATTGTTGAACATTGAAAACCCCGTAAGTTATATAAAGTTGGCGTAAAAAACTTTCAACTTGAGAAAGACAAGCCTGAGTGAAAAGGCTTGCCCTGAGGAATGTTTACAATATTATTTCTCTAAAAAATTATTAGCGATTGCTTCTCGTAATAAGACTTTATGTTGTTGTGATTTTACTGAAAAATACATCACTGCCATGCAGAGAGCCAGTACGCCATACAATAACATAAAACAGGCGGTATGAATTCCAACCAGATCTACAGCAACACCAAATAAAACAGGTAGAACCACCCCTCCCATTGCACCAATTGTCGCCACTGTACCGCCAACACTTCCCATATGGTTTGGATAATAATCTTGTATAACCTTATACACGCTGGCACGACCAAAACCCTGTGCAATCCCAATGATTAAAATCAAAAATGTAAAAACCCAGACATTGATATCAATAAAAAATTCTACTTTTTTCTCTACACCATGAATAATTAAGGTGGTTGGAGGATAGCTTAAGAAAAATAAACAAACCAGGCACACCCAAAATACTCCCCAGTTTACAGCTCTACCTCCATAACGATCAGAAAACCAGCCGCCTAATGCCCTCACCATGCTCGATGTGGTGACAAATACCAATGTAAAGAGCATGGCTGTTTCCAGATCCAGTTTGTATGTATTCATATAATATTGCGGTAACCACAAAATTAACGCCAGAAAACTACCAAATACAAAAAAGTAGTACAAACCAAAGCGCCACACCTGAGGTTCTTTTAAAGGGGCAAGGTGATATTTTAAGCTCGTTTCTCTACGCTTAATCATATAAGGCGTTTCTTCGGGAGCCATAAGCATAAACAACATCACCATAACTAACATGCCAATAGCATAAAATATCCCTATTGCATCCCAACCCCAAAATCGAACAATTAACGGAGCCAAAGCAAGGGTAATTGCTGCGCCAGCATTACCTGCTCCAAACACACCCATAGCATATCCCTGTTGTTTACTTTCAAACCAGACTGAGACATAACGAATACCAATAGTGAAAGAGATACCGGAGATCCCAATAGCAAATCCAATTAAAATGTATCCTGTATAAGAATCAACCCAACGCAACGCCAAAGTAGCAGGAACCATGAGCAGCATTTGCCAGATAAAGAGTTTACGGCAAGAGTAGATCTCACAAAGAAATCCAATAGGAAAACGTAAAAGAGCGCCAGTAAGCATAGGGGATGCAAGTAAAAACCCAAACTCCGTAGTAGTTAAGTTTAGTGTTTCTTTAATACTGATCCCCATAACAGCATATAGGGTCCACACCGAAAAATTTGCGGCAAACGCCATGGTTGCCATCACTAGCACTCGACGGGCCTGTTTGTTTTGAAAATCCATAAGATGCTCTTTTATTAATTAATTTATGTGTTGATACCCGGGGATCACTGGGTAATTCCTATTCTTTATTAGCTATACCCGTGACACCGCAAAATACAGGATTTCAGCAAGTCGATAAGCGTTCATATTCGAGGCTTAAAAGTGCAGTATTAGTTTTTCTAAATCCAGCTTTTATAACAAAGAAGATGGACGCTTATCGCCTTGCCCTCCGGGAGCTTAGGTGGAAAACCAGTGCTATGTTGCAACTTTCGAAAAGGACTAGCCATTTCCTTCAAGTTGCGCCTTGCTCTGATTTCCCACCTAAGCTCTGAAACCTGTATTTTGAGGTATCACGGGTATATAGCCTATCAGCCCTACCCCTTTAGTGGTAGATGCTATCAATATAACTCATTGTTAACTAAAGTATGTGGATGTTGATTGATGAAGATCATGTTTCTTAGTTCAAAATTGGTAGAATATCAGTCTAAACTTAGCACATACTAATTTATTACCTACTATATCTGTTTCATGCAAGGGGAAACATATGTCAAAAGAAGGCTCTTTCAATATTTTAAAGCTCAAAGATCCAAAAATTAAAATGCTCCATATTACCTGGTTCGCATTTTTCCTGACCTTTGTGGTTTGGTTTTCCCATGCTCCATTAATGGTTTTTATCAAAGAAGCCTTTGATTTATCCACTGCACAGGTCAAGGCCTTATTAATACTCAATGTGGCGTTAACTATACCAGCTCGTATTATTATTGGTATTTTAGTTGACAAATTTGGTCCCAGAATAATTTATAGTGGATTGCTGGTGATCTCAAGTTTCATTTGTGTGGGTTTTGCCATGGCACAGAGCTACGAGCAACTAGCCCTGTTTCGATTCTTGCTGGGATTTGTAGGTGCTGGTTTTGTTATCGGGATCCGTTTGGTCGGTGAATGGTTTCCAGCTAAACAGGTAGGTGTTGCCGAAGGTATCTATGGTGGATGGGGTAATTTTGGTTCTGCGGCAGGAGCGATGACTTTACCTACAATTGCCTTAATGTTTGGTGGTGATGACGGTTGGAGATATGCATTGGGTTTAACTGGTGTACTCGCAGGCATATACGGCATCTTTTTTTACAACACAGCACGAAATACACCCAAAGGCTCTACTTATTTCAAACCCAAGAAATCAGGTGGGCTGGAAGTTACCAGTACAGGCGATCTATATTTTTACCTTTTCATGAATATTCCAATGTATCTCGCCCTGGCTGTTTTAGCATGGAAACTATCTCCAGCAGGCGTATCACTGTTAACTACACAAACCATGTATATTATGTGGATTGCCTTGATAGTTCTTTTCATTTTCCAGACCAACGCAATTTATCAAGTTAATAAACATCACTTAGACGAAGGTGTTTCCGATCTGGAAAAATATAAATTTAAACAAGTAGCCATATTAGATGTCGCTTACTTTGTGACTTTTGGTTCTGAATTAGCCGTTGTTTCGATGCTTCCTTTATTCTTTCTGGAGACCTTTGATGGTCTGAGTCCTGTCAAAGCAGGTCTTCTCGCTTCTGGTTTTGCTTTCATGAATTTAGTGGCACGCCCAACTGGTGGTTGGTTTAGTGATAGGTTTGGTCGTCGCAAAAGTTTGATGATTTTAATTGGTGGTCTGGCTATAGGATATATGGTGTTAGGTAATATAGACAGCACTTGGTGGATCCCTGTTGCAGTGATTGCCACTATGTGTTGTTCTTTCTTTGTACAAGCAGGTGAAGGTGCCGTATTTGCTATCGTACCTCTGGTAAAACGCAGAATGACAGGTCAAATTGCTGGCATGGCGGGGGCTTATGGAAACGTTGGAGCTGTGACTTATTTAACAGTGTTATCTTTCGTTGATTACAGCACCTTTTTCTATGTAATTGCTGCCTCAGCTGCAGTCATATTTTTGTTTTGCTGGTTTATCAATGAACCCAAAGGACAAATTGCTGAAGTAATGCCTGATGGTAGTGTTCACCTGATTGATGTCGAATAAAACATAAAAATCGATGCCGAATAAAATGCCAGAAACAACCACAGTAAAAGATGAGCTTGAATCAACTTCAAGCTCATCTGATCACATGTCTGACGATAAATCATCTTCTTTGAAAGTTCGTCTTGGCCATTATTCAATAAAAGGTGAAAAAGCAGAAAATGAAGATTTCGTTGGCAGCCTGATCCCTGAAAATGCTCGTCAACTAGAAAGCAAAGGTGTTGCAATAGCGTTAGCAGATGGGGTTAGTAGTGCAGAAGCTGGTAAAGAAGCCAGTGAAACCGCTGTTAATAATTTTATCAATGATTATTTTCAAACGCCTGAAACCTGGTCCGTTAGTCATGCAGGACAAAAAATTCTAACAGCTATCAATTTAAAGCTTTACCGAAAAAGCCATGAGTTCGCCAATGAAGAAAAGGGCTATTTATGTACCTTCAGTGGTATGGTTCTAAAATCACATATTGCTCATATTTTTCATGCTGGTGATTCTCGAATTTATCATTTAAGAGACAATGAACTTAAACAAATTACCCATGATCATGTAGCCGCTTTGGGCAAAGGTAGAAGTATATTAGCTCGTGCAGTGGGCATGGATAGCAACTTGCACATTGATTACTCTAAAATCCCACTAAAAGAGGGAGATAAATTTCTATTTACCAGTGATGGAGTCCACGATTTTGTTCCGCAAGATAAGCTAAGAGAAACTCTTCAATCTGATTTAAGCGCTCAACAAAAAACAGAGCAACTCGTCGAGCTATCACAACAATTAAAAAGTGATGACAATATCAGCTGCATCATTTTAGAAGTTGATCAGTTACCCAAAGAAAGTCTGAATGATTACAGCGTTAAATTAACCAGATTACCATTTCCTCCCATGTTAGAAACTGGAATGAAAATTGATGGCTATTTAATCAAAAAAGAAATTTTTGCCAGTAGTCGTAGTCAACTTTACCTAGTCGAAGACGAAGATACTAAACAACAGTTAGTCATGAAAACACCTTCAGTTAACTTTGAAGATGATACATCATATATTGACCGATTCATTCAAGAGGAGTGGATAGGAAAACGTGTCAATAATCCTTTTATTGTTAAAATTATTTCCCAAAAAAGAAAGCGAAATTTTCTCTATTATTTAATGGAATATGTACATGGCCAAACCCTGGAAACATGGATGAAAAACAATCGTTTTCCCAGGCCGAAAATTGCCATTAAAATAATTGAACAAATAGCAGAAGGCCTGGAAGCATTTCATGATCAGGAAACAATTCATCAGGATTTAAAACCTGGCAATATCATGATTACACATGAAGGTGATGTAAAGATAGTGGACTTTGGTTCGGTGTTTGTTGCCGGGATCGCAGAGGTTTTTCGGCCATTAGAACATGAAGGTGCTTTGGGAACAGCATCTTATTCTGATCCACAATACCTCCTGGGCATAAATTCTGGTTTACAGGGTGATCTATATGCCCTGGCCACCATTACTTATGAAGTCTTTACAGGTGAGTTACCCTATGGCTCTGACATTGAAGAGTGCCAATCGGCACTTGATTATGACAAACTTCGATATAGAAACGCAAACCAGTTTAATCCAGTGATCCCACTGTGGTTTGACAGGACATTGGAACGAGGTGTCGAATTTGATCTGGATAAACGTTACTCAACCATGAGTGAGTTTTTAACCGATCTTCATACTCCAAATGCTGATTATTTATTAGATGATCCCACTTATAAAAAAGATAAGAATCAGGCGCTTTTTTGGCAGATTATTTCAGGTTTCTGGTTATTGACCTTATTGTTGGTTCTCTTGCTTTTTTAATGATATATCAAATAGTTTAAACTAAAAATTTTATTTTATTTTAACTAGCAGGTATGACAGGTAACTTAAGATGAGATGAGATAACAGAAAAAAAGTACAAGAAAATAAATGTCTCAAAAATATCAGAGATGGTTAGATGGTTTTTGTCGATTATGTAAGACGCGAACAATGTATATACCATTATCTCGCGACAGGTAAAAAACCAGATGACTTTTATGCTCAAAACGCCGAAGTCCTGAACGAATAAAACTAACATCACTACCAATAAAAGGATTGTCGGCAATGGTCAAAAAAGATTGTTCAAAACCTTGACCATAGACTTTGGCTTGTTTGGCACCAAATGATTTTACAGTGTATTGTGCAATACTACGCAAATCCTTAGCCGCCGCACGAGAAAGTTGAAAAGAAGCCATTTATCAGATGCTTTTTTCTATCACATCCGCCCAAATAGAGCCAACTGTTTCCTGACTAACGCCACTTTGCAGACCATCATCAATCAAAGCACGTATTTCTTGCTCCGATTGCTCACGCAGCAAATCTTGGCGTACTAAATGACGAAAATATTCGCTGGTATTATCAAAATGCTTGCTCCTAATCGCATCCTGAACATATTGGCCTAAGTCATCAGACATGGTAATTGAAAATTTGCTCATTCATAAAACTCCAACTTAAAACGCCATATACATCTTCTCAATGTAGCATACTATCCGATTATATCCTACAAAATAGTCGCTCAGGTTCACTTTGATCAGGAAAAATATAAATGGATGAAGGGAATTACACAATGCGATAAAATATAGAATGTTCACCGCAGACAGTGCGGCGATATCCCTGCCTTATTTCTTCAACAGCGCGGAAAAGATAGGGGTTTTCACAAAGAATACCAAAGTGAAATAGAATGCCATCGTAAAAGATTTAAAAGAGACCGTCTACTTAAAAGAAAATCAAGAAAAGTCTAAGCAATAAATTATTCCTGATTTTATATTTATTACCAGTAATTCTCGCTTAGAAGGTTAGCTTTTTGAGACTAATCTATTTATTTTTTGAATTGGTTACAAATACTAGGACAGCCAAATCTTAAATTATAAAACCAGGGTTACCAGAATGTTATGTTCGTTAGCTCTAGATCTTTTGATTTTGAACCTTTTTTATAAAAATCGGGTAATTTTCAGATTCAGCTGGTAAAACTCAAAATTCATGCATGACTAAACTCGGAACCCCGATTTTTCTAATTATTATTGAAGGAATTATGTTTTAAGTGGGAGGTTTGAAAGGGGAAGACCTACCCTGGCCATTCATCCATTTAATCCCAATCTTTAAAGCAATGGATTTAATGATGTCCTTTGAGCCAGCTACCCGAAAGTAGCGTTTACCAAAGCTTCCGCTCCCAGCTCACGCCCCTTACCTATATCCATATAGGCAAAATGA
>JBFFIY010000115.1:0-16079 GCA_041556195.1 Enterobacterales bacterium | reverse complement strand
ATTTTGTTAATTTTGTTAATTTTGTTAATTTTGTGGGACACCCTAATCTCATTTCTCTATTTAAATCTAACATAAAAAACATCAAAATCTTGCTAGAGCAAGAATTTTGTCGGAATAGTACATGTTTTAGCTTATGGTTGCTTTGAAAATAGGATTAGATAACTTAAGTTTGAATCGGTTTATTAAAATCAGAGTGTCCTGCAAATTTCTTGCAAATTCCATGATTCGTTTTGACCTGTGATATGAATTATAATTAAAATATTCTATAATAAAAGGTTTGGGACGGATGAATCCAGGTTTAATTAACAGGTTACAGCCCAACTCTCAGTATTTATTACAATAGTTGAACAACACAATATGAAAACAGGTTTAGCATTAGGAAGTGGTTCTGCTCGTGGGCTGGCGCATTTTGGAGTGATTAAAGCTCTGAAACAACATGATATTCAAATCGATTGCATTGCTGGCTCAAGTATTGGTGCCGTGGTTGGTGCGGCTCTTGCGAGCAATAATCATGCAAGTCTGGAAAAAGCATACCGCAGACTTGATAAACGCTCAGTTCTTTCTCTAATGGATTTGGTCATACCACGCTCAGGATTTATAGAAGGAGAGAGAGCCATGCGCTTTGTCTCAGAACATTATGACCATGATAACATTGAAGATTTAAAAATACCCTTTGTAGCCATTGCCACGGATATATTAACAGGTAGTGAAATCACCCTGAATCAAGGCAGTTTGAGCCAAGCCATACGTGCAAGCTGTGCCGTGCCAGGTTTATTAACTCCCGTTAAATGGGATAATTGGATTTTAGCAGATGGTGGCATGGTAAATCCTGTACCCGTTAGCAGTGTTCGTGAATTAGGGGCGGATAAAATCATTGCCGTAAACCTCAGTCACAACCTCGTAGTCGGTAGAACACAAAATTCATCAGTCAAAAGAAAACAAGCCATGGAACCTGTTAATTCAAAAGATACAACAGACATCAATCTGGAAAAACGCTCCACACCTGACTGGCTGAGTCGTCTAAAACAACCATTTAATAAGTTGGATTACCCTGCACTCAATGGTTTTAAAAATTGGCTAAAAGAAGAACCCTTACCTGGTATTTTTGATGTGCTTATGGCATCGGTTGATATTATGGAAACACAAATTACACAGGCCCGACTTGCTAGTGATAAACCCGATCTGATAATTCAACCTGATCTGGGGTACATCCGTTCGTTGGATTTTCACAAAGCTAATGAAATTATCAATGAGGGCTATCGAGCAGCAATTAAAGCACTTGATGAGAGTTCTATTTTTTAAATTTACAAAATAATTAATATATCTCTCTATAACCCTTATAAACTTTATCCACCCATTTGATTTTATCAGAAAACTCATCCATCAATTCCTGTAATTTTTGCGGGATATTTTCAGGCCAGTTCAGGCCATATTCTTTTTGCATGGTCAGCGGAGCGAACAATGCCGCAGCGGATAAATCAGCCCTAGTAAACTGGTCACCTACAAGGAAGTTATTTGTTTGATAATGATTATCTAATTTTTCAATGGAAAGGTTCAGTTTTTTTTCAGATTTAACCGATGATTCATCGTTGATATCCATAAATTTCCGCATTCTACTTCTCAGCTTTGGGAAATTGTAAGCTAAAAATAATCTGCCATACCAGGGGCCATTATGAGCAAAGAATGGTTTAACTATTTCAGGATGTTCTAATAAAATATTATAAACACATCTGCGCACATGTATTCCCACTTCCTTGTCGAGGTATAATTCCCACTCAATCGCCTTAGACTTCAAATTCTCGTTGCCAGGTGTTAATTGATTAAAGGAAAATTCTTCATCCAGATAATCAATTATTTCGATAGAACCTTGAATGAACTTATCATCATGCTGGAGAATAGGAACGGATGTTCTCAACCCCATTTTTTTAGTTTGATTAACATGCAGACCAGGAACCATGTTAATAACTTCATGTTTGAGTTGTTTATAGTCCAGTGCCCATCGAACTTTTTCGCAATAATGCGATATAGGAAATTGATAAAGTTTAATCATAAAACATTTTCTCTATTTTAAAGTTCCGGCTGTTATTCAAAAAATGCGGACACATTAATCAAGCATGTATCCGCATTAGTATATTCAGAACTAATAATAGAGAATTATACAATGTTCTATTTAAAAAGAAGCGCTCGTACTACCAATACCCGATGAAGGTGTAGTGTACATATTGTTAGCGCCCCCTTGCCACTCAACGGAGCTGTTAAATTTCTTAATACATTTCCATTCAATGGCAGTATTTGCTGCAAGAGAAATGGTACCCGTCCAGGTGGGATAATTGGTTGGATCAAGTTTCACAGCGTTTGCCGTATTCCAGTTTCCAATCGCACTATTGTCTCCAACTACGTAAACATTTTGACCCAAAAATGTTGAACCATTATGGCAACTAAAATTAACTGATACATCATTATTTGTGGAACCACTTTGCTCGATCCAAACAGAATAGGATCCACCATTCACGGGGAAATCACCCCAACCGTCAGCATTGGTATTCACTACATCAGCACGGTTGCCAGTAATATCAACAAAAGCTGTATTGGGCCTACTCACGTTCATCCATTTGGAAGAGCTACCGTTGTCAGTCATTATAACTGCCATTGCTTTAGGGTGTTGTGCATCACCCAGTCGAGTCCATCCAATAACATCCCAGTGATCCAGATAATCTATCTGAGTTCCGTAAGCATGATCTTTACGGGCGCTCAGCAATATATCCAGTTTCTGTTTTTGTGAGGGAATAGTAATTGTCGTATTATTACAGCCATTATCAGAGGTGGTATAAGTCGCACCATAATAATCTGCATGAAAAATATTCGGATAACCTTCGTTACGCAACAGGATAAATGCGTAGGCCAACGGCTTAAACCAGTCTTGAACCGCTGATTCCAGCGCCTGACATTGCTGTGTATCATGGTTATCAACCAGAGTAACCGCTAATAAGGGTTGATCCTTCATCAGAGTATTATCCATGATTGTACGCATATCATAATTACCGTTACCATTAGACGCCTGAAAAAAATTATTGTGTAACGGTGCATCGAACATCGACATGCGGCCACCGGTTTTAGTGATGAAATTATCTAATCTTGCTTTATCAAAAGTCCAGAACTCACCCACTGTAAATAACTCTTTTCCTGTGGCTGCACGCATGTGATCCAGCCATTCATTAAAAAAGTCATAACGAATATGTTTTACTGCATCTAAACGAAATCCATCGACACTGGTCAAGTTGACGTACCACTCACCCCAATCTTTTAATTCCTGCACAACTTCAGGATGCCCCATGTCAAGATCTGTGAACATCAGATAATCAAAGTTATTGTTTTCAGTATCAACTTCCCAGTCCCAGGCTTTACCTGCACCTCGAAATTTGAAGATGTTACTTTCTTGTAAATTTTGTGCCCAATCTACACCATCAAAATGATACCAGTGCCATTCAAAACTGGAGTAGATGTTGTTCCGACCGCTAAAGGTAAAATTTGTCCAGGCATCAATTTGCACGTCACCACCAAACTCAAGGTTTCGGTTATCTCGTGCGACCCTCACTGCCGTAACTGATTCAGTATTATCACCTCCGCCACGATGATTAAAAACCACATCACCATATATTTCAATACCCGCGTTATGCGCCTGGTTGACGGCCGCTAAATAGTCACTTTTAGTTCCATACTTGGTACGGGTTGCTCCTTTTTGAGGAAACTCGCCAAGATCATACATATCATAAACGCCATAACCAACGTCACTGGAACCTGCAGCACCCTTATATGCAGGGGGTAACCATAATGAAGTAATACCAACATCAGCCAAATCCTGCGCCTGTTGCTCCACTTGATTCCATAAAGATCCATCATTGGGTAAATACCAATGAAAATATTGCATCATGACTTTATTTTCCGCCTGAAGAAATCCTGTACTACAAAGCAGGAAAATTAAAGAAAAAATACGGTAAGAAAATTTACGATGGAATTTTGTTGTTGATTTTGTTGTTGATTTTGTTGTTGATTTTGTTGTTGATATAGTTGCAAGTTTTTGATCACAGTTTGTCATAACATCCCCCCTAAGAATATCAATATAATGGCACTTAAAAACAACTTTTGATAATAAAAGTGTTATGAAGTACTTATGGTTTTAGTCAGACTTCCATGGATTTAACAAATCCTGCCGTTATATTCTGAGAACCTTATACCTGTCCATTATGGGTCCTTGTCTCAGTCATTTGTACACTCTCAACAATCGCTACTGTGAACATTATTTTTATAAACAGCTACAACTATTGCGTCACCTAATCATGAACAACGATATTCTTACAGAGTAATTTATTGATTTTGTGTACGGGTTAAACTTAGCACAATGAATTCGTATTCATAACATTTCCATTCACATATGCTGATGAATACGTATGCAGTGAATTACCTGGGCTAGACAACTAAAAAATAAAGACAAATAGATATAGTTTCAATGTAAACACCCAATGTTAAGGGAATTTATTTTGAGCTTGGTTTAGGAGTAATTAAAATTTGTTTTTTATTACTTTTTATTCCAGTGCAATTCTACAATAACTGGCGTATTATATTTTTCTGTTCAAATTTTGAGCAGTTTTTTTATTCAGTAAAGATTCATTCCAATCAATAATAAGCACGCAGTGGCGTCGAGCAGTCAACAAGTCATAGTTAGTCGTCCAGTGCATCCAAGAAAATTGTACAAACTGGAGCACAATATGAAAATTAATACAGGTTTCAAATTCCAACAATTCTTGAAATTATCAATCTTTGCCATAAGTTTTCTAGTGATGGGCAGTGCTTTCGCCGAACCAGCACAACGACTGATAATCAAATATAAAGACAGTACAAAGGGCAGTACAATCGCTCAAAACATTCAACAGTCTCATGGCATTTCTCTACAACATATTCGCGAGATGGGCCTGAAAGATAGCCATGTTTTACGATTAAACAAACGCCAGTCAAAAGATCAGCTGAATGAATTGATGGCCAGGTTAGGTACAGATCCTAACATCTTGAGCATCGAGGAAGATGCTTTGATGCAGCCCAATTTTATACCCAACGATGAATTCTATAGCCTTCAGTGGCATTACCATGAAGCAATTGGCGGAATAAATATCCAGGCTGCCTGGGATACTCATGATGGAACTGGCGTTGTTGTCGCTGTTTTAGATACAGGTTATACCAATCATAGCGACCTGGTTCCTAATCTATTACCCGGGTATGATTTTATTGAAGATACTTTTGTTTCAGCTGATGGTGACGGACGCGATAACGATCCCAGCGATCCCGGTGACTGGCGTCTATTTGGAGAGTGCGGATCTGGCGTCCCAGGCGCCAACTCTAGCTGGCATGGTACTCACACATCAGGCACAGTAGCAGCAGTGACTAACAATACCCAAGGCGTAGCTGGAGTAGCTTTTGGCGCTCGGGTGGTACCTGTACGAGTACTCGGCAAATGTGGTGGATTTTTGTCAGATATTGCTGATGGAATCATTTGGGCGTCAGGCGGAACAGTATCAGGTGTACCAACTAACAACAATCCGGCGCGAGTGATTAATATGAGTCTTGGTGGAAGCGGGGCATGTGGTAGTACTTATCAAGGTGCCATAGATTTTGCTCGTTCTAATGGAACCGCAGTAGTAGTGTCTGCAGGTAATTCAAATGCCGACAGTGCCAATTTTCGACCATCAAGTTGTAACGGTGTTATCAATGTAGCCGCTAACGATCGTCAGGGAAATCGAGCCAGTTATTCAAATTTTGGCGCAATCATTGACGTGACTGCACCTGGTGGAGAAACCAATCCAACGCCTTCAAACGGCGTTGCTTCGACTCTTAATAGCGGCACTCAAACTCCCTCTACTGAAAATTATGTTTATTTCCAGGGAACCAGTATGTCGGCTCCCCATGTCACTGGTACTGTAGCTCTGCTGTTCGAGGCCAATCCAGCTATGACGCCTGACGAAGCCGAAACTATTTTGAAGAATACTGCACGTGCATTACCAGGCAGTTGTAGCGGCGGTTGTGGTGCTGGAATTATCGACGCACGTGCAGCACTAGATGCCATTGGTGGCCCTCCTGCTAATTTGCCACCTAACAGCAGCTTTACCTTCGCCGCTACCGATCTACAGGTCAACTTCACAGATACCAGCAGCGATCCAGACGGATCCATTGTTAGTTGGAGTTGGAACTTTGGTGATGGTAATGTTTCCAGCGCACAAAACCCAAGCCATACTTATGCGGCAGCTGCAACTTACTCAGTCTCTCTAACTGTGACTGATAATGATGGCGCCACTGGTAGCAGTAATCAGGATGTTACTGTAACAGCAGGTGGCGGCGGCGGCCCAACTAGTGATGGATTTACAATCACTGGTATCACACTTGGTAGTAAAGCCTGGGAGTTTCATACCATTAACGTACCTGCAGGTGCCGAACGCTTAGAAGTTGATCTTTCCGGCGGTACAGGTAATGTGAATTTATATGTCAGGTTTGGTGCCAATCCAACTAATAGAGACTTTGATTGTCGTGACGCTGGCGGCGGTAATAACGAAAGTTGTACGATTACCAATCCGCAAGCCGGTACCTGGCATATTGGTGTAGAAGCAACCAGAAAAGGCGCCAGTGGCGTTCAATTAGATGCTTTCTGGTTTGATGATTTTTAATCGTAAAGTTTAAGTGAGCTCTCTTCGACTTTAGACGTAGAGAGCTCAATTTTTAACATAAGCACAATAGATAAAAATAATTACTTTAAATAGATTTATGAAAATTTTTGGTGCACCACAATCTAATTTCGCTAATCAAACTTGTTTCATATACTTTAATCGAGTGCATGAATGTACAACTAAGATAGAAACCTATAGAAAACTTGAACCCACATTTCTTCAGTAACAAACACTACTCATTTCAATAAATTTATTCAGAAATTCTCATAAATAAAATGACGCACCTATTTGGATCAAGGCAAATATAGTTGCACCACTTTAGCTCAAATCAAACTATCAAAAAAATAGTTTCTCATGCTAACTGGCTGTTATGTAAACAATAAAGATTCTGGCACTAGTACTGCTGTATTTTAGTAACATTGGTTTCTATGATTATGATAACACTATTTTTGATGACGCAGTTAAGGATTACCATCTGGGTGTTTCTAAGGAATTAAATGGCTTCGATTTTGATCTGAGTTACCACAATACAAATAGTTCAGGGACTACATTTTATGGTGATGATATTGCAGATGGTCGTATGGTTTTTACCTTGTCAAAATCTCTATAAAATAAAGAATATTTTGATCTGTCATTTTTCAGAACCTGTAATGTAATTTGCCTTGTGCAATTAACAACGGTTTACAGGCTCAGTAATATCACCTAATTCTTTTAACAAACTACTGGCATATGAACCCGATGCCAGGGAAAATGCCAGATGTAGTTCTTTTTCATTGACCACTTTCCAACTAAGATCTTTTGGGATACATCTCATAGCTCGTCGATCTGCAGTCACACCTTTATGTTCAAGCGCATTACATAAAAAATTCTGTTCATGTAATACTTCCTGTTCGATCTCTAATGCTTCAAGACATGCATCATTTCGTCCTCTTCCCCAGAGTGATGCTGAAGGATGTATATCAAGGGCTTCACATCTTTGACGATTTTCTTCTGAGATTTTATCGCTGGTAAAATATTTGCGACTGCCTTCTAAAACAAAGCAATCTCCAGCGACAGGTTTATTCCAGTTATCTAGTTCTATCCTTTTTTGGAGAATAAGATTAAACAGATAGGATCTTACCGCAGATAACAAAATTCCCTGTGCTGGTTTTTTGATTTTTATCTTTCTTTGAAACCAGTCGGTGGCTGTTTTAATATTCTGTCCCTGCCAACCAAAACGTTGTGGGCCAAAATAGTTTGGATAACCTGAGGTTGACAGAAGTTTTAATCTGCTGTTTATCTCTTCAGGTATTTTATCCTGTCCTCGTAATACCAGTTCAAAAACATTCGATTCAATGGCTCCTCGTCTTAATTTTGCTCGATGCCATCGTGCCTGCAATAAACGGCAATTTGTTTCAAAATCTGCCAACCTTGTTATATCTAGTTGATCCTGTTTGCCTGGCAACCAGACACTGAACCATTGCTGAGTGACCGCCCATTTATCCTTTTGTCCGGCGTATCCGATATCTCTTCTTTCTACATCAAATCGATCTGCTAATAATTGGATCACTGCTGAGGTGGTCAATGCTGTTTTTTCTATTAGCAAATAAAGGTGCTCACCTGAGTTTTCTTCAAATGGAAAAGAAAGGATCTCTGTTACTTTGAAGTCTTCAGGTTTTTGTTTATAGGTGGCAACCCAATCAATGGTTTTATAGGCTTTCGACCAATCAGGAATTAAGCTCATTGAGTATTAGTCTCTGTGTGGATGGCAATCTTATTGCAGGTTCTGGACAGGTGCTAGTTCTGGGCAGGTTGCAGTAACACTACAGCATGTACGGCAATGCCCTCTTCTCTTCCAATAAACCCCAAACCCTCGGTGGTTGTGGCCTTAATATTGATTTGTTGTTGCTGACAGCTTAAATCTTGTGCCAGTGCTGTTTTCATTCCTTGAAGATGAGGAGCCATTTTTGGTGTTTGAGCAATTATGGTAATGTCTGCATTACCTAAATTATACTGGTTTTTGAACATGAGTTTTGCCACCTGTCTCAGTATATGGCGGCTATCAATGCCTGCCCATTCAGGTTCGGTATCAGGAAACCAGTGGCCAATATCCCCTTCCCCTAAAGCTCCAAGCAAGGCATCACAGAGCGCATGAATTAACACATCA
This sequence comes from Enterobacterales bacterium, assembly GCA_041556195.1. Classification (GTDB taxonomy): domain Bacteria; phylum Pseudomonadota; class Gammaproteobacteria; order Enterobacterales; genus 21-14-all-40-8. The sequence goes on along the minus strand of JBFFIY010000115.1, from coordinate 7,223 downwards.
CCATCAGAATGGGCAATTAAACCCTGAGTATGAGAGATCTTAACCCCACCCAAACAAATAGGGCCCTCTCCACCAAATTTATGTACATCGTAACCATGACCAATTCGCATTGTTAATCATCAGTCCTATATTTTTTGAAGAATTTCTCGGGAGCACAGCGTTTGTTTTGCAACAGCTGTTCTTTAACAATCTCTCTACTTCTTTCCAAATCACCTTGACGGGTGATCTTAAAGTTTTGTTCACTTCCTCTTACAACTTTAGTTTTAATATTAAGTCGTTCTACGGCACTGGCTTCGTCTGTGATTTGGTGCCTGTCTTTTTCAACAGAAATCGTTTCAACTGCAAGCTGCAGGGCTTTATGCAAATCTTTAAGATTAAAACATTGTGGTGTTTGTGCATGCCAGATGTTAGAGCGATTTAAAGTAGAAACCAGATACCCTGAGCTATCAACCTGTTTCAGGGTATCCACAGCCGGCGTTGCAACAATTACTCCATGTGAGTTTTTTGCCTCAACTGAGCTTCCATTAGAAGCTATAAGATTCTCTTGTTCGCTAGTTGCTATAACTCGATCAATCAATTCTGCATTGATGCCTGGCCGGGCAGCATCATGCACCAATACACTATCCTTATCAACCGCAAGGGTTTTTAAACGATTTAATCCTGCTAAAACAGAATTCACCCTTTCTTTGCCACCAATACAGGTAAAAAGTTTAGATTCTGTATTTGGATCCCTATATTCAATATCTGACCAATAATGATCCTGTTCAGATAACACCAAAATCACACCTGCAATTGAAGGATGTGCTAAAAACTGACTAAGGGTATGGCAAAGCACCGGATAATCATCAATAGATAAATATTGTTTCGGGATCTCTCCATCCATTCTCAGTCCTTTACCAGCTGCTGGAATTATGGCCCAATATCGTGGTTCAGTATGCTGATTCATAAATCATTGCCATATAAATCATTGCCATATAAATTGCCGTGCAGAAAGTGGAGCATCATTGGACTGGCTTGTTTTGAATAGCTTTGTTTTGAACAGGCTTGTGTTGAATAACTCTAAAGAAATGTTCATCTGAAGCGATTAATCCTAATTGCTCACGAGCAATTTCTTCGAGGATATCGCCACCTTGTTTCAGGTTGTCAATATCTTTGCGTAGTTTTAAATTTCTTGCATGATCGACTGCCAGCGATTTTTCGACTTGTAAAGTTTGAGACTGTAAGAGCTTAATTTCACGCAAGCTGCCCGCACCCCACCACAGGCGATACTGAAGCCATAACAGGGTTATGCTAAGTAAAATTAAAAGTATGCGATACAAGCCTAAATCCTTAAGATAGCTGACTGCCTGGCTATTATGCCCTTTTTTTTTCTGGAATTCGAGCCATCAGCTTACAGAGTGAAAATGTTACAGCATAAATTGCACATCTGTAAACACACTTTACGCTCTCCAACTGATGATTTCAGATTTAAACATAGATGATTAGTGCTAAATTTGCTTACTTGTTACTTGCCACAAACAGAGCCTGCATCAACAGAAGTAGAAAGCATGCAAAGGAAAATCTCTATAATCTATTCTGATCATACCAGTAAGGGTTTGACAGTACCTTACTTGAGGTGCAAACTGCGCATCGGAACAAGAAAAATAGCCAAAAAGCCAGGTTTTATTTGATATTTTCAACCAAATACTTCAACAAGAGTTTAAGAAAACAATCTCAGGAAGCAATCTCAGGAAAAACACCTATGAAAAACTCCATTACTCTGCTCTTTGTAGCACTTGCGTCATTTTCTATCAGCTCAAACAAAGCATCTGCCGATGAAGGCATGTGGCAGCCGCATCAGTTACCCGGAATTGCCAAAGAACTTAAAGCAGCCGGATTAGAACTTGATCCTGAAGATTTAACCGATTTAACAGGCTTTCCAATGGGTGCTATTGTTAGCCTCGGCGGTTGTACTGCTTCATTTGTATCATCTAAAGCCCTGGTTGCAACCAATCATCACTGTGTTTATGGTTCTGTTCAGTTTAACTCGACAGAAGAAAATAACCTGTTAAAAAATGGTTTTTTAGCCAAATCTCTTGATGAAGAGTTACCTGCAACTCCTGGGACTCGAATTTATGTAACTGAAGAGATCACGCCTGTTTCAGAGAAGATCAAAGGTTCTCTTACTGACAAAATGTCAGGTACTGATCGTTTTAAAACCATTGATAAAAATAGCAAACAACTTGTAGCTGAATGTGAAAAAGATAAGCGCTATCGTTGTAGTGTGGTTAATTTTCATGGTGGATTGGAATATTTCTTATTTAAGCAGCTAACTATCAGAGATGTAAGACTGGTTCATGCCCCAGCAACCAGCATTGGTAAATTTGGTGGAAATATAGATAACTGGATGTGGCCTCGTCATACCGGAGACTATGGTTTCTACCGTGCCTATGTAGGCAAAGATGGTGAACCTGCGGATTACAGTAAAGACAACGTGCCCTATCAGCCCAAACACTATTTAAAAGTGAGTGCTAAGAGTGTCAGTGACGGCGATTATATTATGGTTCTGGGTTACCCTGGACGCACCAATCGCTATCGTACCAGTACCGAAGTTGAAAACGCTTTCACCTGGACCTATCCAAACGCGAAAGCCTATCGTGAACAATATATTGATATTATTAAGTCTAACTCAGCTGAAGGTAGTGATACGCGTATAAAATACGAAAGCACGCTAGCAGGATTAACCAATTATGCCAAAAATTACGGCAGCATGATCGAGAGTTACAACAAGGGCACTACATTAGTGCGAAAGCAGCAGTTAGAAACTGATTTAAACAACTGGATCCAAAAATCATCTGCCCGAAAGAAACAATATGGTTCAGCTTTGAAAGAATTGGATAAGCTCATCAATAAGAGCCTGGAAAAACAGGAGCGTGATTTAGTTTTAGATTATATGGGAAGAACCACTATGATGAGCACCGCCTACGCTTTACATAAATTGGCAATGGAGAGTCAAAAACCTGATATGGAGCGTGATCAAGGTTATCAGGAAAGAGATCTGGCCCGGTTTGAACAAAGAATGAAAACCATCAATCGACGTTATGATGCTAACATTGATAAAGCCGTTTTAAAGCACTTTATTAAAACCTATTCAACGATCCCAAAAAATCAATACATCAAAGAATTCGACAAGTTTATGGGTATTGATAAAAAACACAATGACCAGGATCTGCAAAATAAACTTGATGAAATGTTTTCTAAAACAAAACTGGGCGATGAAAAAACCAGACTCGAATGGATGAAAAAGTCTCCTGGAGATTTTGCTAAAAGTTCAGATCCCTTTATTCAATTAGCTGTTGCAACTTACAAGGCAAGAAAAGCCATAGATGATGCTGATGAAGAGCTAACTGGAGATATTCAAGCCTATAGACCCAAATACATGGAAGCTTTGATAGCATTTTACAATGATAAAAATTTACCGGTTTATGCCGATGCCAACAGCACGCTCAGAGTCACTTATGGCAACGTTAAAGGTTATTCTCCCAAGGATGGTATTTATGCAACACCTTTTACCAGTCTTGAAGGAGTGGCTGCTAAATACACCGGTAAAAAACCCTTTAATGCACCTGAAAAGCAATTAGAGCTTATTGAGAAAAAAGCCTATGGTAAATATCTTAAAAAAGATTTGGGATCAGTACCAGTCAACTATCTGGGTACTTTAGATATTACGGGTGGAAACTCTGGTTCTCCCACGCTCAATGCCCGAGCTGAGTTTGTTGGTCTGGTGTTCGATGGAGTGTACGAAAGTATTATCGGTGATTGGGATTACGATACAGATCTTAACCGCTCAATCAGTGTAGATTCTCGCTATATTTTATGGGTAATGGAAAATGTGGATGGCGCTCATAATCTGATTGAGGAAATGGATATTATCCGTTAATCATAAAAAGGAATTTAAGTATCCTTAAGCAGAGACGATCAAATTTTTTTTGTTCTCTCTGCTTTTTTCATTTTCTTTAGAGCAAATCAAAAAATCCAATGACTTTCGAACTTCAATACAAAACCCCCATACAATGGACAGAAACTGTTCTTAAAGATTTTGACAGCTTTCTTATTGATCACGCCGCAGCTGAGAAGAAAGCATCTGGTATGGCCATGTCCATGATCTCTCATTATCCTGATCGAATAAGACTGGTACAGGAAATGATCGAGCTTTCTATTGAAGAGCTGGCTCATTTTCGTGAAGTGGTCAAGATCATGCATAGTCGAGATCTGGTGACCGCCTCGGATGAAAAAGACGCCTATGTTAACCAGCTCAGGCAAACCTTCCGCAAAGGTACAGAGGTTTATCTTCTCGACAGGTTACTCATTGCAGGTATTATTGAAGCCAGGGGCTGTGAACGATTTGGTTTAATTGCCGAAGCTTTAGAGGCTGGAAAACTCCAAAAATTTTATCACTCTATTGCAACATCTGAATTTCGTCATCAAAAATTATTCATTGAACTGGCAAATGAGTATTTTCCTGAAAAAGAGGTACAACATCGCCTTGACCAATTACTTGAGATTGAAGCAAAAATAGTTGCGGCTCTTCCTTTTCGTGCAGCGCTTCATTGAATCTGAAAACCCTTCTTGAGCCTGCATATGCTGAACTTGCATATGCTGAGCCTGCATATGCTGAACCTGAAAACCAATGAAAGTTATAGACAAATATCTATCAGTGTATGCCGAACAGGAAGTAACTGAGTTACAACAATTCCCCAGCAGTGAAACCTTTGAGCAGGTTATCGTTATACCTGCTTATGAAGAAACCGATGATTTTTATCAGCGTTTTCTACGCTCTTCTCTGGTTCATCAGTCCGTTTTATTCATTATTGTTATCAATCAACCTGAAACAGTTGTTATCAATCAACCTGAAACAATTTCAGAACCAAACCAGGTTAAACAAGCTACTTATGCTGAAGAATCAAAACAACTTAAATTATGGAATACTCTCTTAGCAGAAACAGAGCAATTATGGCAATCACAAAAACTTAGACTTCAACAAATAGCAAATTGCAACTCTTGTCTATTATTAGTAGATCGATTCAGTAAAAATTTTCAAATTCCAATAAAACAAGGTGTTGGATTAGCCAGAAAAATTGGAACAGATCTGGCAGTTTGGTTATACAGGCACAAACATATTCATAGCCCATTTATTGGCTCCACTGATGCGGATGCAACATTACCTGACAACTATTTTTCGGCTCGTCCACAGCATCCCTCAATCAGCATTATGCACTATAATTTTAAACATGTTAGCAACTTTGGACATAGCATTCAAAATGATGCGACAGGCAAAGCCACTCAGCTTTATGAGAAAGCCTTACATTATTATGTGGCAGGTCTTAGCTATGCTGGTTCATCCTATAACTTTTACACTATAGGTAGTATTCTCGCCTTTAACGCTCACCATTATAGTCAGGCAAGAGGTTTTCCAAAACGTTCTGCTGGAGAAGATTTCTATCTTATCAATAAGTTAGCAAAATTAGGTAAAGTCAAAAACATTAAAAACAGCCAAATTCTGATCCAATCCAGAGTATCAGATAGAGTCCCATTTGGTACAGGTCCTGCTGTTGAAAAAATCCTTGAGTTAGAGAGTCATCAAGATTATCTTTACTATCATCCTCAACTATTTGTTGAATTAAAACAGACTCTAGAGGCTTTTTTAGTTTTATTTTTTGATACAATAAACGCGAAAAGTGCTGATTTGAATTTTCTTGATAACTGGTCAAATAAACTTTCTACCCCCTCACAAGATGCACTTATTGCGATGAATTTTTTTCAGGTGATAGAGAAACTGCTTAAAAACAATAACAATAAAACTCATTTTGACAGACAAATCAATGAGTGGTTTGATGCTTTTCGAACCTTGAAATTTTTACATTATATTCGACAACATCATTTTCAGGATATACCTTTACTTGAAGCCATCAATAATTCATTTTTTACAACAGATTAACTTAATACTGTTTAAAGGGTAATTACCAAGAGAGAATAACATCATGAGCTTAAACAAATTAAAATTCATTAGCATCTTGTTGATACTGGCTTTAACCAATCAACTTCATGCAAAACGTATTGATGAAACTCTCTCATTAGGTTCTGTGAATATCCATATTTCACATTGGTCGGATACAGATCCAGGCTCAGTCAAACCCACCATTATATTACTTTCAGGTCCAACCGATAACTGGAACTCTGATTCAGCCTGGTTTGCACGGTTGGCTCCTAAATTAACTAAAACTCACCGAGTTATGGCAATTGATAGAGTCGGTCAGGTATTGGACACCATTAATGCCCAGGTAGGTTATGAACAATTTTCTATTCATCTGGATAAAGTTATTAAACACTACCAGCTAAAAGACGTTCAAATCATTGCCTTTGCCAGTTCCAACCTGGCACTCAACCATTATTTTGATAAACAGGCAAAACATCCTATAAAATCTGTCATTATGATCGATCCGGATGTACTGACTCCCTTTTCTATTCAGCGCTACAAAAAAGATGCATTCCCTTTCAAACAAAATCTTAAAGGGTATCTGGAATACATTAATGAAGGAAAATATGGCAAAAGAGCTGAGGAGAAAAATACTAATGATATGAAACTACTACAACAATTATCAAACAATGATAAAGATACTGATTGGAATTATGTAAAATTTATGTTTTCTAACCGACTTAAAATCAACAATCTGAAAAATGTATTCCGTGAGATTGCCCATTACGACCATGATCTTGATACAGCTTATCAAATAGGATTCCCCAACAATATTCCTTTAACAATTATTGATACAAATTTTGAACAACAATACCTTAATCAAACTAAAGACGCTGAAGTTAGAAAGGGATTAAATCTCTGGCGGCTTGATGCTAAAGACTATTATCAAAAGTTAACCAAAGCCTCAATTAACGGACGCTACATTCCTTTACAAACCAAAGAGCACCTTATTCCTTTTTCTGATCCTGATTTTCTGGTCAAATTAATTGATATTGAGCTGGAAGATAATAAGTGAGTTCAGGTTTCAACTACACTAATGCTTAATGATTTAAGAAATCAAATTTTATTTGTAACTACTCAGCGTAATTCAGTAATATTCATTAACAAAAGCGGGTGATTTTCCTTCAAATATCATTTTCATAGCGTCACTTGAACTCACACCATGCTTTCGGCAGGTAGATAGATAACTGCGTACCCGACAAAATAT
>JBFFIY010000114.1:0-16081 GCA_041556195.1 Enterobacterales bacterium | reverse complement strand
TTGGTAGCTAGTTCAACGCAGAGAACCGCTAAAATAGTTGTGCTGGGTGGCTGTTCTTATCCCGAACTCAGGTTAATTTATACCCGTTCAACAGAAACCTGCATCTGAAGTAGAACAGGTATATTCGCTGGGGTCAGCTTTACAGCAATAATTTCACCTGTTAATTAACAATGATATGGAGTTTAAAATCATAGAACCAGTCCTACACTACCTTTACCTCTTTTAACATAGCCTGCAATGGTTTTATGGCGTTGAATGCGCTAGTTATAACAAACCTCCAACCTGATAAAGTCTACTAACTCAAACTATCTAAAGGAAAAATTAAATCAAGATAATTGATGGCAACAACTATAAGGTTACTTGAAGGAGGAATAGAGGTTGAAATGATAGATATTATCAATGAAATGTTATGATAATCAGGTGGAGAGCTATGGTTACTTATACAACCATAATATGGCCAAAACGGACAAACTATGGTTTCAAGAACAAATGGTACAGGGGAGATAAAAATGGTGGGCCCGGAAGGACTCGAACCTTCGACCAATGGATTATGAGTCCACTGCTCTAACCAACTGAGCTACAGGCCCTTTTAACTTGCTTGTTATAACAAACGAGTAGTAACAAAAAGGTGTTTACTGGAAACGAATGAGAGTTTACTGAATTTAGTTACTCAGAGCAATAAAAACAAACTGGTAACTTCATTTTTATTGCCTTAAGTTGTATTAGTTACGAGTTACGAGTTACGAGTTACGAGTTACGAGTTACGAGTTACGAGTTACGAGTTACGAGTTACGAGAGACTAGAATCCAGCCAGTTCCGAACTACTCGTCGCTCGTCGCTCGAAACTTATCACTTATCTCACTGCTCGTCTAAAAAGCTTCTTAAACGTTCAGAGCGTGAAGGATGGCGCAATTTGCGTAAGGCCTTGGCTTCAATCTGTCTGATACGTTCTCGAGTAACGTCAAATTGCTTACCGACTTCTTCTAATGTGTGATCGGTATTCATGTCAATACCAAAACGCATACGAAGTACCTTGGCTTCACGAGCGGTTAAACCTGCGAGTATTTCACGAGTACTTTCTTTTAAGCTTTCGATGGTGGCGGTATCCACAGGGGATTCCATGGTGCCATCTTCGATAAAATCACCCAGATGCGAATCTTCATCATCACCAATGGGTGTTTCCATGGAGATTGGTTCTTTGGCAATTTTAAGTACTTTAAGTACTTTATCTTCAGGCATTTCCATTCGAATTGCCAGTTCTTCAGGTTGTGGCTCACGACCCATTTCCTGAAGCATTTGACGAGAGATACGGTTGAGTTTATTGATAGTTTCAATCATATGTACTGGAATACGAATAGTACGTGCCTGATCTGCGATAGAGCGAGTAATGGCCTGACGGATCCACCAGGTAGCATAGGTGGAGAATTTGTAACCACGGCGATATTCAAATTTATCTACAGCTTTCATCAAGCCGATGTTGCCTTCCTGGATCAGATCAAGGAATTGTAAACCACGGTTGGTGTATTTTTTAGCAATGGAAATTACCAGACGCAGGTTAGCTTCAACCATTTCTTTTTTTGCACGTCTGGCTCTTGCTTCACCAATGGCCATTTTGCGATTGGTATCTTTAATTTCTTGAATCTTAAGACGGCAGTTACTTTCGACTTTTCTGAGTTTACGTTGAGCCCTTAAAATATCTTCGGCATATTCCTGAAGTGATTCAACATAGTCTTCACCGCTACCCATGTGGTTGTCGAGCCAGTCCATGCTAACTTCGTTGCCAGGGAAAGTTGATATAAAGATTTTACGGGGCATACCAGCATGATCGACACTCATTTTCATGATCAAACGTTCTTGAATACGAACCTGATCCATAATTGAGCGTAAATTGTTGACCAAAGCATCGAAACGTTTAGGCATCAATTTGAAAACCATAAACTGTTCAACAACCATATCTAAATTTGCTTTGGTTGTTTTGTGGTTATGACCATATTTTTCTAAGGAGCCCATAAATTTGTCATGAAGCTTACGTAGTAATGTGAAATGTTCTAACGCTTCTTCTGGATCTGGCCCTGTATCGATTTCTTCCTCTTCCTCTGCATCATCATCTTCTTCGTCATCTAATTCTTCAGAAGGAAGTTCTGAGCCGACATGAGCAGCACCTGCAATGTTGGGTGCATCGTCTTCATCAGAGTGGAAACCACTAATGATTTCGGTCAAACGCATGTCTTCAGCTTGCCAACGTTCAAACCAATCGAGTACTTGACCCACAGTTTCAGGAAATTCGGCGATAGATGCGCCAACCTGTTTCAGGCTTTCTTCAATACGCTTGGCAATTTCAATTTCTTTTTCTCGCGTAAGCAGTTCAACTGTGCCCATTTCACGCATGTACATTCTGACGGGATCAGTTGTTCTACCAAAATCACTATCAACAGTTGCTAATACCGCTGCAGCTTCTTCGACAGAATCTTCGTCAACCTGATTGTCATTCATTAACAGGGTGTCTTTATCAGGTGCTACTTCGTGTACCTGTATGCCCATGTCGTTAATCATGGAAATGATATCTTCAATTTGATCGGAATCAATGATGTCAGGAGGTAAGTGATCGTTCACTTCGGCATATGTTAAATAGCCTTGTTCTTTACCTTGAGCAATGAGTAATTTTAACTGAGATTGTTGCTGCGCTTTGTCCATAGACATTTAAGACCTATAACCAGAGTTTTTGAGGGTAAATCAACTCGTACGGAGAAAATTCTTTGTCTTCCATTTATGCTCGAAACATAAAAGGGGCGGTATTATATACAATTTAGACCTTGTAAGCGAGATTTGCTTGCAAATTAATCATTTAGATACCAAATAAATGTAATATTTTTTGTATTAAAGCCATTTTTACTTTTTTTGTGAGAGCAAATGAGTGATTTTAAGTTTTTCCTGAGTGGTTAGAGGTCTGATCCTGGATTCATCCAGAAGTGCTTGTAACTCATGTGTTTGGGATTTCTGGGCGAGTTTTGCCATAGACTGATTTAATTCTTCTTTATGATCTTGATCGGGTAAATCCTGTTGCCAGTTAATGAGCCTGGTCAGGTGCGCGTGGGAAGGGGTGCCTCGCCAATGTTCAATCAATGCACCAGTGTTGAGTTCTGGGTTTTGTTGAAGCAAGGTTAGCAGCTCAAATAGCAGGTTGGCTCCAGGTTCTTTGATAGTAGTTAACCAGTCCCAATTCTCAAGTTGTTGACTATGTTGAGGATTTTGTAGCAAAAGGCCAATGGTTTTACGTATTAATGAGATTGGTTTTGCTTTGTGATGCGCCTTTTTCTTAAAGGATTTTGACGCTGAACTACTCCTTTGAGAATATGGATCTTGAGAATACCGGGGATTTGAAAAATGAGCTCCCTGAGAGTTGGAAGAATAGTTTTCTTGTGGGGCCAGGCTTTGATTGGTGCCTGTTAATTTTTGAAACTCCTGGTTTAATAGATCTCTATACACCGGATCGTTTATCTTGGCGATAAGAGGTTTAGCCAAACTCGCCAATTGTGAACGGCCATCAATCGTCGTCATATCACACTGCTCACTTAAGTGAGACTGCATATAACGCGATAATGGCATCGCTTGAGAAACTCGTTGTTCAAAGGCTTTTTTGCCTTCGATTCTGATCAGACTGTCAGGATCTTCACCATCGGGTAAAAACAAAAACTGCAATTGTCGTCCATCTTTAATAGCTTCGAGACTAATTTGAAGTGCTCGCCAGGCCGCACTACGTCCGGCTTTATCTCCATCAAAGCAAAATACCAACTTGCCGCAATGCCTGAATAACAACTGCAAATGTTCCGCATTTAACGAGGTACCAAGGGTGGCCACGGCATACTGAACACCAAATTGTGCCAGTGCCACTACATCCATATAACCTTCAACGACTAATAAATGTTCGAGTTTATTGTTGGATTGAAGTACCTGATAAAGCCCATAAACCTCACGGCTTTTATGAAATAACGGGGTTTCAGGAGAATTAAGGTACTTTGGTTCCCCCTTATCTAAAATACGCCCACCAAAACCAATGGTGCGCCCACGCCTGTCAATAATAGGGAACATGATCCGCTCACGAAACCTATCGTAAAAGCCGCCTTTATCTTTACTAATGGCCATGCCAGTGGTGGCAAGTTGTTGACAGCGTTCATCACTGATGCCAAGGGATTTTATCAGGTTATCCCAGCCTTCTGGAGCATAACCAATGCCATATTGTTTGACTACTTCACCTGTGAGCCCACGATTTTTTAAATAACTGATAGCGTGTTGGTTTTGTGGTTGTTTAAGCTGATTTTGATAAAATAAACTAGCATTTGCCAGTAACTCATAAAGTGGACGTAGATCCGGTCCTTTATCACTTTTATCTCGAGGAACCTCCATACCTAATCTTGCCGCAAGTTCTTCAATTGTAGACACAAAATCGAGGCGATCGTGTTCCATTAGAAAACTAATAGCGTTACCACTGGCACCACAACCAAAGCAGTGATAAAGCTGTTTATGGGCACTGACCGAAAATGAGGGAGTTTTCTCATGATGAAATGGACAACAACCCATATGATTAGAGCCTGACTTCTTAAGCGTCATGCGTGCACTGATCAGCTCTACCAGATCTGTTCTGGTTAGAACGTCGTTAATAAATGTGTCTGGGATGAGTCCGGCCATGTTTTTTTAGTTACGAGTTACGAGTTACGAGTTACGAGTTATGAGTTATGAGTAATTAACCTCAGTTCAGAATAAGAGAAAAAAGATTTTATTTACCACGAAGAACACGAAGTTTTATAAGAGATTGCAAAAAAAGTTGGAGCAAACAGATTAAAATGACCCTTTTTCCAATAATTGTCAGTATTTTTCTTTTTTTCGTCTTCTTCGTGGTGAAAATCTCTTAAACTAGAGTTCAGGTTAATTATTAGCGTATCAGTGCGAGAGACGCAAGAGGATAACACAAGTTGTGATTAACCTGAAAACCAAATCTGATGAGACAATGGACTAACTGACCTCTAATCCCAATTCTCGTAGCCGCCTTGTTAAGGCATGTTTTGAAACTTCCAGTTCAATGACCATGTCATCGATGTTTTGCTGATTGCGACGATAACTTTTCTCAAGTTCGACAGCACTAAAATCAGCCGCACTTTTCAAATTATATCGTTTCATTAATTCGTAAATTGAGGTTCGGGAAATATTTAGTTTATCTGCAGTCGCCTGAATTGCCCATAAGTTTTCCGCCAGCTCTTTTGTTAATTCATCACTGGAAACCGTATTGGGCTTCCTTCTTTTAGGTTTAATTATTACTGTTTCTGGCTCAGCCAATACTTGCTCATTCGAATTCAACTGAAGCTGAACTTGTTCAGACATCATTAACTGACTAAAATCCTGACTATCGATGACCAACTGGCCTGTAATATTTTTTATTTGGCGGATATTTCCAGGCCAATGGTAATTGAGTAGAGCTCGCATTAGCCTGGTTGGGATCCAGGGGATTTCTGATTCGGATTTTTTTTGTAAATAATATTGATCGAATTCTGGAATTTGTTGTTTCATAAAATGCGAAAACAATAAACCGATATCTTCTTTTCTCTCATACAGAGAAGGTAACTGAATTTCATAACTGGCAAGTCGATGAAGTAGTGGTTGTTTGAAGGTTTTATCTTTACCCATTTGTTCAAGCGGTGCATCGGTCGCTGCAATCACGCGAACATTTATTTTTCTCGGTGTGTCACTTCCTACTGGATATAACTCTCCAGTTTCGAGTACACGCAACAACATACTTTGAACTTCCGCAGATGCTTCACCAATTTCATCTAAAAACAACGTCCCTTCGTTTGCGCTAACAAAAAAACCGGAGCGATCTTTTACAGCACCGGTAAAGGCCCCCTTTTTAGTTCCAAATAATTCTGCTGCCGCCAAAGATGATGGAATAGCCCCCAAATTTACTTTAACAAAGGGTTTACCTTTCCGGTTACTGACGTTATAAATTGCTTCAGCAACCAGCTCTTTACCAACGCCGGTGTCTCCTCTGATTAAAACGGGTTCATCGACCCCGTTTAAACGCTCAATCTGTTCTTTCACTAGTTGCAATCTGGGGCTGATCCCTGCCATATTGAAGTTTTCCAGGGTTATCATTTCTCTTTGAGATAATTGTTTTAATAACAGAGTAATGCGTTCACTCAGCTCTATTACCACCCCTGTGGCGAGCTGTTCTAAAGTGAACTTGATAGATGAGGTTACTTGCTTATTATTAGCGAACACTCGAATATTACTATCTGCACAATCAAGTTCAATATCACCGTTTTTCAGAAGCTGTAGATCAAATGGACTTCGACTGAGATAGGGATCGGCAAGTGGTGTACCGATCAGACTTTTAGAATTGTGAAAATCGGGATAGTTTCGTCCCACAGCCAAAACTTTCCCTTCCAATAACCCATTCATCCAACAGATCTCACCGATCCTTTCCAGTTCAGGATGACTCTGGATCACTAATGCAGGAACAAGTCTGGCAGCGTTTATTTCTGCTGTACCAGCAGCATGTTTGTCAGGGAACCTATGTTGTAATGTTTCCATATCTTTTAATTCATCTGCCATTCAAGACTCCCAAGGTTAATGCAAAATTACTGCCAATCAGATAATTAATTGCATCACTATAGAGTAAGGGATCCTGCAGGAAAATGCATGTCAATAAGTTGTTCTTGACGTCAGGCATGATTTTCTGACGTGTTGGGATAAAGCTGCTAGAGGCAGTTTTAAAGTTAAAAATTGTTATTTTACAGTTGATTATAGTGTTTGTAATTGTTGGCAGGGTTTATGCACTAACTGATTAAGAAAATTATTAGGACATCCCAACCTTGATGATAAAAAATTTATTTCAAATGAAAATATTTTCCTTGAAATAAATTTTTTGATTTTTAACCTAAAATCATCAGTTGAATCGCAAAAGTCTGCGCACCTGGAAAACTTAAAAATACGCAACTCTCCAATAAATACTGCTCTTTCAAGCCTCGAATATGGACGCTTCTTGACTTGCTGAAACCTGCATTTCCAAGTATCACGAGTATAATCCAATCCAATGGCATTAAAAGGATCAGCGTTTATTGTTATTAATAGCCTGCTTCTTTCTGGTGCCGAAAGGCAAGTACATATACAGAATCGGCTTTTACATCAAAGTGATAGAGTGTCACATAGCCGGAGTCTCCAAAGGGAATGATTAACTCACGCAGTTCTGGCTGATCATCAAACGGCCTACCTATTTCGGGTTCTGTTTCTAACAATGCGAATTGATGCTCAATAGCAAGACCCGCTCGCATTGCCGCTTGAGGATTTTTTTCAAGTAAGAAACGTCGGCAGTGCTCCAATCCCTTTGTTGCGCCCTCAGTGACAATTACTTGTGGCAAGGTGGGATCTCGGTCTCTTTATCCGTACCCCAGGTATTCAACCAGTCGCGCACTTCTTGGCCGGTCAGATGTTGCCCCGTTTCCTGATAGGTTGTCCAGGAAGCCAAGGCCTCCTGCTTGAAACTCTCGCGTGCTTCTTCGCGTTCAACATAGTCGCGGATTGCTTCACGCATGATCCAATGCGATGAACGGTGCCGTATGTCAGCCAAATGTTGAATGCGACTTTTTAAATTGTCGTCAAGTTTAACCGATGTAGCCATGCTATAACCTCATTATTACCAGGTAGTACCTTTGAATACTATACCACAAATTTACCCTCCAGAGTTGAGGTTAAATATGAAACGTCAACACGCCCTAGCAGTAGACTTGTCCAATATAAAATCAATATAACTGGACAATTCTTAGATAGACAGTCTATTTTACCTCCGTCTATTTTACCTGCCTATGGGCATGGCTCAAGTTTCATCGGTTACGATTACCGCTGAAGAGGGAGTGACACTGAGAAAAGGCGAAGAACTGGGCTATTTTAAGTTCGGAGGCTCAGATTTTGTTTTGTGTTTTGAGCGCAGCTCAAATGTACAGATCACAACACAGCCGAATGTGCATGTACAGCAGGGAACCTGTATCGGCAATGCCTACCCTTATTCTATGAAGTAAGGGCATAACTAGCGACGACTGAACACCCATAAGTTGATAGCCTTGATGGAGTCACTTATGGGTATCCCATGTTTACAGCCAAAATACTTTAATTACCGGTTTATCTTGGTGTACTGAGAGTCTGACTAAATTTTGAGCCAGTTCTCAACTTTTAATCCTGCTACTCTTAAGAATTCCTTTTCATTCGCTGTAACCAATGTGCAACCCAAGGCAAGAGAGTGAGCAGCTATCAATAAATCATTAGGCCCGATTGTTTTTCCGCGAGTTTCCAGGCTTGCGCGGATCTCGCCATAAAAGCGATCGGAAGGTTCTTCAAAAGGTAAGATATTGATGGCGGACAGAATAATATCTAACTGAACACTAAGTTTTTCTGATTGTCGTTTTTCAGCGCCAAAACGCAATTCACTAGCCACGACAATACTTGTGCAAACTGCATTTTCACCTACGGACGAAATTTTTCTGGCTACAATACCCTGAGGGTTCCGCACTAAATCAGAAAGAATATTGGTATCAAGCAGATAGAGAGCTTTTTTGCTCATAAATCAATGTCATCGAGTGGCGGCAAGTTTTCATCAACATCAGGAAAATCGTCAGCCAACGGTTTTAGCTCAGAAAGTATGGTAAGTAGTTTGCCTTTCCTTACTGGATGAATAATTAAGCGATCACCATCTTTCTGGATCACTGCTTCGTTACAATCAAACTCAAATTCTTTGGGGATCCGTAGTGCTTGATTGCTACCATTTTTGAATAATCTGACACTTCTTTCAATAATCATAGGCGTTCTCGATACTGGTGGTATATGCTATAGCATATGCCTGAAAGACAAGCGTGTCAATGTGAATAGGTTTGCCTATTCTAGCGTCTTTTGGAATAGCCAGAATTAGTGTAGTTTCCGATGGGCGGCGATTTGTTAATGTGCGAACCTTTTATTGAAGTTGTTCTCAAAGAATTCCAAAACCAGAAAACTTCAATTTTTACACTTCCCGTAATTCAATCCAAGCGTACATGAATCTAGAAATTTGGACTGTGTATTCTCATCTATTCTGATTATCTATAATACTTGATGATTTGTATTTAGAAAAAACTATAATCAGGAAGTTCAATTCCTCCCATTATTTAAACAGAATTATAAACCCTATCAAGTATGAATTACTGACGTCAAAAATAATTTTCTGACGTGTCAGGAGGAGGATGTGTATGTATTAAAAGACGTCAGAACCTTATTTTAAAGGGTTTTAGACACTTCTAATTAGTTGGTATGGTTTATGCTGTAATTGGTAGAATATTTAAGACAAGCACTATGGAAGCTAGCAGTATGACCTGGTCAAAGAGCCTTATTTTGCTTATGCTCTAGCGCAATCCAAGGACATTGGTCAGATTTCTAAAGGTCAAAATGTAGTATTAAAGTACGAAGGCTTGCCACATTATTACTATGGTACAATGAAGGGACAAATCACTTCTATCGGTGAAAGTCCCGATGCTATGGGGCATTATCCCATAATAATAATTATTAATGACAGTGGAAAACTGGAAAATAAAGTGACGAAAGGTATGATGGGGGTTGCCTCTGTAATTATTGAGGAAAAACCTGTTATTGAATATATTTTCGAAGTGTTTTTGGAAAAAATTACTATTGAGTAAACAAAAATATCAGACATCTCGTTAATAGTCTTTATACTTGCCCATGCCTCTGACGTCAGAAATAATTCTTTGACGTGTCAGGATAAGGATGTATATGCATTAGAAAGAAGTCAGATCCTTATTTTACTGGGTTTTAGGTGCTTCTAATCAGTTGGCATGGATTATGCCATAATGAAATAAGTGTTAAGACAAGCACTTTTGGAGGCTAAAAATATTTTCCAGTAACAATATTGGAGCTTTCAAAGTTATGATGGGATACTCAGTAAGTTGACGATGTAGTGGAGTAATTTATGGGTATCCATGTTTAATGTTTACTAACCTGAAGAGGAATGATAAATGATAATGGCAGATTTAACTGTAACTTTTGGGGAAAATGGTGATCCGACGTACAATCCGGCCAATGGTGTAGTGCCGAGGGGGGGGACGGTTTCGTTTACTAATAATGTCCCGAAAGGTCCAGGATATACAATGCAATGGACTGACGACACTAACCCGTTTGGAAAAGATGTGAAAGTTAAGGGCGCTCCAGGTACAAGTAAAGTCTACACCATAACTGGTGGACAAAATACCTATCAATTCATGAGTCAATACTCCTTAGAAAGTTATACTGTAGGTTGTGGGTCAGGTGAAATAATAGTTACCTAAGGAATGCTCATAATTGGGTAATGCTTCTGAATTAAGGCTTGTTGCTGAGTCAGCATCTGAGTAATCTGTCGTTGGGATGTAGTCTTTACGGTGATTTTTTTCCAGCGTTTCAAATGTTGGTAACGGTATAACCATAGCCACGATGGATATATATTCTTAATTTGGCTGAAGTAAAATTCAGCCAAATCAAAATGTCCATTCTGGGAATGCCATTCCGCTTTTAATAACAGACCACTATCATCATTCTCTTGAATCGTATCTATAATATCTTTTTCCACCTTATGCCTTTGTAATAATTGCAATAATTCTTTGAGGGTATTGTTTGTATCTGAGTATTGAGCGGCGATAGTTATTACGCGATGTGTTCGGTTAATATTTTTTTGAGACAGTTTACTGGAAAAATAATCTAAGCTCACCCCAGCAAAATATGTAGTAGCGAAGGCTGTGTGTAGTATATGATTTTCAGGATTTTTCTTCAGACTTTCTCCAACTCTGTCTTTTGCCTGTTTGATAAGCTGTTGGTAGGGCTGTCCTTGTTGCCATTGGTAAACAGCGCGATCAGTCTCAAGCATGGCAATTTCGTTTATGGCAAAAGGATGTTGAGAACCCAACTTTAAAGCTTTTTCAAGGTAACTTTTTGAAAGTTCAATATGAGTTAGATTATCTTCAAATAAAGCATTTTCTATTAGAGCTAACCTTCTGTAAGACATTCCTAAATAATAGTTAACAACAAAATGTTGCAGGTTTAATTTCTCGGCTCGTTGATATTTTTCGATTGCCAATATTAATTTTTCTTTTGCCTGTTGAGAGGGTAGATATCCTGACCACAATCGCAAAACGGAGCCGGAGTTTATCAATGGGGCAATGGCATCAGGTTGAAGTTGGGATGCGCTGTTGTATACCTTAATTGCCCGTTCAAAATAGCTAAGACTTTCTTGCTGATTTTCTTTTGCCAAATTTACAGCCTGACTCCTTAACAAACTACCAAAATTATTGTAGTAAAAATAATCTCTATCAGTTTTTTTGATTTTATCAAAAGCGTTTGAAGCACTAGATAATGTATTTTCAAGATCAATACCTCGATTTTGCAAGAATACAGATTTATTTGTGTAAGCTAATGCTAACGCGAGCCAAGTATCAGATTTTTGAGGGGCTTTTTCGCTGGCTTGTATTAATTGTACAATGGCTTGTTCAAGTGTCTTGATGGGTGTGCCTGAATGTTGGTTTTCGAATTCGCTTTTGAGAAACAATAGTTTTCCAGAATAAAAGTAAGATTGATAGTTCTGAGGTTGGCTTGTTTTAGAATCTCTAACATGCTTTTGTGATTTTTGAAATTCTAGATCAAAGTTACCGGTTTTTCCATAGACAAAGTTTTTCAAACGAGTCAGATATACAGTAATTGGTTTTAACTGTAGCTGAAAATCCGATGGCGCAATGGTTATCGCCTGTTGATAGTTTTCCAATGCAAGTGTTGTATATTTTTTTATTTCTTTATCCTTATGGGCCGCTCCAGCTGTTTCAGCCATGGTTTGATAAATATCCCCCGTTAGTACTTTGTGCTGATAGAACCAGGAAGGGAAATCGGTAGATTGTTGTAATGTATTGAGTGATTTTTCTAATTCTTCTTGATAAAAATAGAGCTTGGCTCGTGCAAGAGCCTGGTTAGGAGATGCCTGCATACCCTGTTCTAATAATTGAATGGCAGGTTGTCGGTATTTTTTATCGAGTGCGATTAGCTTTTCCTTTTGAGCCGATTTACTTGGCAAGTTGTTGATGATGTTTTTTTGCCGTTGGTAAATCTCACCATTAGTTAGTGCAAGAATATAAGCTACTCGTGGTTGTTGAAAACCTGAGTTCCAGGCTAATTGTAGATGTTTCAGGGCTTTGTCATATTCCTGTAAAGAGTAATGCATTCGACCAATGGCATAATGACCAGGACCATAAGCAAGATCGCCCAGTTGTATGATTTCTTGTTTTATTTCATTGATTTCTTTATTCCAGTTTTCGATTTCCGCCGAGATATCATGTCGTGGTGCCATGTAGGTAAATCTGACTCTGGCTTCCATATTTTCAACTTTTGCAGAAAAAGTCTGGATCATCTGTTCGCGAATTTGTTGTTGGTAGCTTTGGTAAACAAACCAACTTCCACTTGTCACGATGGTTAATAAAAACAACGAAGCAAAAGCTACCAGTAATTTGTGTTTTCGGACTTTTTTGTAGGTTCGATAGACTAACCCTCGATGTGCTTTGATGGGCTCACCATTCAAATAGAGTTCTATATCATCTGCAAGTGATTTGGCTGAGGAATAGCGCTTGTTCGGATCTCTCTTAAGGCATTTCAGCAGCAAAGATTGCAAATCGACAGGAATATTGCGAGCGAAGGTATTTAATGGGGTTGGTGCATATTCTTCAATGTTTTTGGATGAAGTGGTGTCAGGCGAAGTGAGCTGTGACTGATGTGGAGGCTGTCCTGTGAGCAGGTGATAAAGCGTTGCACCAACACTGTATAGATCTGCGCGACGATCAATTTCACTGGCTTTGAGTGATCCCTGTTCTGGCGCCATATAGCTGGGAGTACCTTGTCCTGCACTTTGTGAAAGCTGCTCTCCCTGATGATCGCGATGCGCAAGTCCAAAATCTATCAGGTAAGGTTTTAACTCTCCCTGATTCGAGGTTTCGACCAAAATATTGGAGGGTTTGATATCACGATGTATGATCCCTTGACTGTGAGCCTGCTGTAAACCTCCCAGTATTTTTTGGATAACGAGTAATTTTTGTTCCAGGTTTAGCTGGTTTGCGATTTTGTTGAGTGGTTCACCCTGAATATATTGCATGACCAGATAGATCTGATCTTGCGATTCACCCACTTCGTAAATATGACAGATATTTTCATGTTTTAGCTGTGCCTGAGCACGTGCTTCCTGTAGCAATATTTGAGTATGTCCAGGCTCGGATGAGAGGAGAAATTTTAGTGCTACCTTCCTTTGTAGTTTACTATCAAAGGCAAGATAGATTTTTCCATTCCCTCCCTGTCCCAGCTCCCTGATATGTTCGAATCTTCGATCAATAACGACAGGAAATCCAGCATTTTTGACTTTTGCTGTAGGACTATCAAACTTGGTTATGGTCTTCAGATCATCAAGTTCAGATCTTGGTGTGATTTTTTTTGCCATGTTTTACTTTCAGTGGGTTAACGTAGAAGATATCAAAATTAAGCTGTTTAAACGCTAAAAAGCAATGCACTTTTGCACCAAAAGGGCTCAGTGCGTAATTGTAGAGTGTGATTGAAGGCGTATTCATTTGAGGTTAGCCTTTAGGTAGAAATGTTAGTATGGGAACAATATTTTCCAGCCATGTGTTGCCGCCATGAGTATAATGCTGTCCGTCTTCATGAAGACGGAAACCATGATCTGCAAAAAGTATGATTGGATCCCTGGGGTTTGCTTTGGTTATAAGTTGTGATAAGCGGTGTTTAATGTCTACGGCTGCTTTTTCTGCAAGTAGGTTGAGAGCAAAATACTGTTGATGAATGAGCTCATCAAGGCTATTAATTTTTTTAAATTTTTTGATGTTGGTTTGCTGTTGTAACAAGTCATAACAGCTGCTGGTTGTTGTGGGATCCGTTAAGCTGGCGTTAGACGATTCAGTTAATTGCCAATGGGGTAGCGCTTGTTCAATGCTGCTGAGCAAGCTGGGTAAAATAAAACAGGATAAAGCATCTATGATAATAAATTGGGCTGTTGGGTATTGTTCTATAAGGGCATTTAATTTTGTTTCCAGGTTGATGTTTTTATCAATGCAATTTGATTTAGATAGGGCATTAAGATGTTGCCCCCAGCTAGAGCCTATAACCTTTCGCATTCTAAAATGATAGCTGTAGCTTGAGTCAGTTAGTTTAATTAATTGATTAAGTGGTAGCTCTACAGGTTGAGTTAGGTGCTGAGTAGTTAATCTGATGAGAGGGTGGAGGTGTTCTCCCCTTTGATCATAAGGGATGGAGCCATCCCAAATATGTTTTAATATAATATCTTCCAAAGCTTGTGGGTAGTTGAGCAGATGAAAATTTTGCAAGCAGGTAGGTGTTACCCATTCTGCTTGAAAGTATTTTTCCCAATCGAATTCAAAGCTTTCATTATTGATGAAATCGGGTAAATCCTGGCCGAATTTTAGACATTGTTTTAAAGTCCAGCGCATTATTTCTAAGCTGTCGGAGGCAGTTTTTTTTGTTTTAGTAAAGCGTAGCCAGGGTTGTTGTTCAGATAAATTAGCTGAAGTCTGTTGATAAGAAGTCAGGTAGTCCGATAAAAAGCTTAAAAGCTTTGGCAGCTTCCAGTTTTTATTGAGTAGCCGTAGCTGTAACTCTTCAACGGGAATTGATTTGATGAGTTCGATCCCCGCTAGCCAATTGTTAAGAGCCGCTAAATCTTTGATTGTTAGCTCTTGAATAAAGGGTAGTTCAGCCTTACCTTCCAGGTAGCTAATTAATTGTGGCGTGGTTTCTAATCCCGCTTTTTTCCATTCTTGCATACGTTTGTGGACATTTTTTTGAGAAAAATAGAGCAGGAGTTCTTTTTCAACATGATTAATAAGTGCCTGACAATCTGTCTGGATGCATATGGGGTTTATTCCACCCTGGAGATCTAATTCAGTATGACTTTGTTCATTAAAATTGAATCCACATTGACACAGTGGTTGATAAGTGAGATCGGTACATTGAAGACAGGCTAATTGTTGGGATTGCTGCTGCCATTTTGTGATTTGTATTAGCGTATCCTGCAACCCCAATATTTCAAGGCGTGAGAGTGGAGGGGAGCTCCATTGCTCAAAATCTCTATCAATTTTATCCCACCAGTCATTATGAGCCTGATGATAGATCTGGCTGTAGTTGTCATAAAATTGCCGACAATCTTGTAGCCATCTCTGCCAGTTTTGGGGTGAGGATTGCCAGCTGTTTCGTTTTAATGAGGTGAATTTTTCTGTCAGATCTTCACCCCAGCTATCTGATTTACTAACTAAATTTTTTAGTCGAGATAGCAGGTAAATATAACGCTTGGTTTCATTAAATAATTTCTGACAGCAATCCACTATGCTCATGGCTTCTTTATCTTTATTGATAAATTCCGGGAGTGGTTCCAGCTCAAAAATAAATTGCTGCCAGGCTGGAATGGGTTGTGTGTTTTCCAGTAATGGACGCCATTGCTTGCTAACATGATGAATGCAGTTAACTAAAGGGGAATTTTGTGCGAGTTCTTGTAGCTGACGAGAGGTTTTATCTAAAATGCCTAGTCGTTGTCGGATGTGATCTTGTAGCTCAATAATGATCTGTTTTTGTGTTAGTGAAGTCCACTGTTTTGGTTGTGGAATTTCTAAGGCTTTAGTGAGAGTTTGTAGTTGTTCTGATTCTGTCTGGTCGAGTCCATAGCTGAAACAAACCCGATCATATTGTAGTGGGTTGGGAAATGTTTCAAATAAAGTCTGGTATGGCTGCTGCTGGCGAGTGATCTCTATTTCTCCCTGTAACAGCAGGAATATTAATAGCAGGTTTACCTGATCTTCTACCATGCCTAAAATAGGCTCGGAAAAATCCTCAAGGATTAGCGATGGACTGGGTTCGTGATTTAGTAGCGGTTGCAGGCGTTTGATCAGTTGATGATTTTCTAGTTGAGGTGTGACTTTATATTGCTTACCTTGACGGCGGATCAGCCCCATTGGCAGCCAATAGGCTTCAC
>JBFFIY010000113.1:0-16131 GCA_041556195.1 Enterobacterales bacterium | reverse complement strand
GTACACTGAAAACGCAGGAGGCAGTTTTCAGGTAACGCTGAAAAGCGCAGAAATCACTGTATTTAGGGACATAGCTTATCCAGAGTTGAGGTTACTTAATAATAAAACATAAATTAAACTTCAAGAGGCAGGCTTGATTTATAAATTTTTTACGTATTAATTGTTTTCAATAACATTTAGAAATTCAGTGCCATATTTTTCAAGTTTAGCTTCACCAACCCCATTGATTAATCTCATTTGATTAAAATTCTCTGGCCTGGTTTGAGCCATTTCTATCAAGGTTTTATCATGAAAAATCACATAGGGTGGCACTCCCTGTTTTTGTGAAAATTCAAGCCGCAATGCTTTTAGAGATTCAAACAGGGGTTGATCAATCTCTGAGAGCTGTTTATGGATTTTTTTCTTTTTAGCTTTTTGCTTTTGTTGTTTTCTGGCTTGAAGAGAAATTTCTCCTCGCAGTAATGGCCTGCTATTACGAGTCAATTTTAGTGCACCAAAACTTTCATGATCAACCATCAAATAACCCATCGCCATCAATTGTCGAAACAAGCTACGCCATTCAGAAATACTCATATCGCCACCGATGCCAAAGGTTGTTAGCTGATCATGCTGATTACGGATAATACGCTCATCCTCTTTACCAGTTAAAATATCAACTACATAGGTCACACCAAATCGTTGACCAGTACGATACACACAGGATAGTGCTTTTTGCGCAGCTTCAGTGGCATCCCAGGTTTGTGGAGGCTCAAGACAGTTATCGCAATTGCCACAGGATTTTTCGAGTGATTCTTCAAAGTAAGCCAATATTGCCTGTCGGCGACAACTGGTTAATTCACACAATCCCAACATGGCTTCAAGTTTTTGCTGCGATACTTGCTTATAAAGTGTTTCAGCATCATTTTGTTGCATCATCTGTTTTAGAGTAATGACATCCTGTAACCCGTAACTCATCCACGCAGTTGAAGACTCACCATCACGGCCGGCTCGTCCTGTTTCCTGATAATAGGCTTCTATACTTTTGGGTAAACTTAAATGAGCCACAAAACGAACATCGGGTTTATCAATACCCATACCAAATGCGATGGTGGCAACTATAATAATACCTTCCTCATGTAAAAATCGTTGTTGATGTTGCTGACGAACATCATTACTTAAACCTGCGTGGTATGGCAGAGCAATACAACCCTTTTTTGATAACCATTCTGCTGTTGCTTCTACTTTTTTACGTGATAAGCAATACACAATTCCAGCATCATCAGGATATTCAGTTTGAATAAAACGCCATAATCGTTCACGGCTATTTTGTCCATCAGATATTGCATAACGTATATTAGGTCTATCAAAACTATTAATATACTGCGCCGCTCCTTCAAGCTGAAGCTGAGTAATTATTTCATTTCTAGTTCGTTCGTCTGCAGTGGCGGTTAAGGCAATTCTTGGGATCTGTGGAAATTCACGATGTAATAATGACAATTGCTGGTATTCTTTTCTAAAATCATGTCCCCACTGTGAAACGCAATGAGCCTCATCAATGGCGAATAAAGATATTTTAGTTTGCTTTAAAAGATTGATGCATTGAGAGGTGACTAATCGCTCAGGAGCAATATAAAGCAGATCTAAATTGTTATTGATAAGCTCTGATTCAATTCGCCGTACTTCCTGTATGGTAAGAGTTGAGTTGAGGAACGCAGCATTAACACCAACTTGAGATAACGCTTCCACCTGATCTTGCATCAATGCGATTAACGGTGAAATGACTATGCCAACCCCGTCGCGTACCATAGCCGGGATCTGATAACACAAAGATTTTCCACCACCGGTTGGCATCAACGCTAAAACATCTTGCCCCTCCAGCAAAGACTTAATGATCTCTGCCTGATTTAATCGAAAGTCCTGATAACCAAAAGTGCTGTTCAGTATTTTAAGTGCGTGTTGCATTAAGTTGATATATTTCTAAGCTGTCATCAAATGCAGTACTTTACCATACAAACAACTACAACCAGGTTATAAAATTGATTGGAGGATCCTGGCTGTTTTTTCATTAAATATGGGGTAACGTCGGCGGATAACGCCTTTTTTATCAATTAGCAGTTGAGTAGGCGTTCCTCTGACATGGTATAACTCAATCAATTTTTTCTCATCATCTAAGGCCACAGCATAATTAAGTTCATATTTTTTAGCATATTTTTTAACTCGCCCACTAGAACTTGTTAAAGAACTCCACCATGAGAGGCTATCAACATTAACAGCCATAATTTCTACCTTATCTCCCAACTCAGCCTGTAATTTTTTAAATTGAGGTATTTCTCGCTTACAAGTTGGGCACCAGGTTGCCCAAAACACTAGATATACGGGTTTTTTCCCTCGAAAATCAGATAATTTAAAGGTTTCTCCTTCTAAATTTGTCACTTCAAAATCAGGCGCTAAATTACTAACCGCAACTCCTGGCTTAGCTGCCATAGAGTTATTAGCGCTTAATACCGTAAAAACCATGACAGCAAGGACTAAAATAGTATTTAATTTCATCAACTTCATCATTTTTCTCAACCTTTTTTCTTAATTCGATTTATTTAAATAATAAGGGGGGTAGTAAGTTACAATACATATTGTAAAAAATAGCTTTTTAAAAAATAAGTTTACCTAATTCAATCAGATAGTACTCGCCCATAGCAAACATAATAACAGCAAAAACTATTTTAACGGCATTCATCCAGGAGCCAGACTTTGGTAAACGAGATGCCAAACCAGAAAAAGTCCCTATTAATATAAGCAGGATGCCCATGCCATAGGCAAATGCAAATAACAACAATCCACCAAAAACAATCTCACCCTTAGTGGCAACATAAGTCAATAGAATACCCAAAACAGGTGCAGTACAAGGGGCTGCGACCAATCCAGAGACTGCTCCCATTGAAAAAACATGACGCTTGGTTAGCTTGCCTTGATTCACCGGATCCTGTGCAAAACCAAACTGAGGAATTTTAACCCAGCCCATCATCCAAAAAGCAAAGAAAAATGAAATGTTGGCAATCAAAAAGTAGCTCACCGGGCTGGTCGAAAACTCACCAAATAATTGTCCAGTTGCTGCGGCAATTAGTCCTAAAGTTCCATAAACCAACGCCAAACCCAAGACATAGATCAAAGAATGAAAAAAACCTTTAAACCGGGAACCCTCACTCGAACCTCCAATGACACTCACAGTAATAGGAATCAACGGATAGACACAAGGAGAAGCACTGGCAAGAACCCCCCCTGCAAACGCCAATAATATAGCCATAGTTGCCCCAGACTCAAGACTGCTTACTAACATCTGATCGATAAATTCCACATTTTCTCCTAAAAATTCTGTTAAGCATTAAATTCGAGAATCGAAAAATTGTCTTTTTCTATATATTTGTCAAGTTTCTTTCTCGTATTTCGGAGATTCACAACATCCTTGTTGTTCCCCCTTCGGGCCAGCTAAAGCTGTTCAAAAATTGCTCCTACATTTTTGTCTCGTAACTCATAACTCATAACTCATAACTCATAACTCGTTCCTAGACTCTCCCCTATAGATTTTTGTTTCATTGAGAATTACAACTATTAATCTTTACTTACAAACTAGCCATAAAGTGACTCAACTTGACAACTTGACAACTTGACAACTTGACAACTTGACAACTTGACAACTTGACAACTTGACAGTTAAAATAACCTTAAAAACCCCAATGAGTGATTTTTCTATGAAAAAAGTTCAGGTTGGTGAGTTTAAAGCCAATTTTTCCCATATTATCAAGCAGGTTAAAGAAGAAGGACAGGAGTATCTGGTGAGTTACGGCAAGAAAAAAGAAGCTGCTGCAATGCTTATCCCTTTAGCTAAATATAAAGCCTTACAAGGTAAAAGAAAATTTGGCTTGCTTAAAAATAAGGGTTCTTTTCATTTCGAACATGATTTCAAGCTAGATGATGAAAGCTTTTTGGATCTATAGAATGCGACTTTTATAAAAAGAGTATTGTTATGAAAATACTGATAGATACCCATATCTTTCTGTGGTTATTGTTTAATCCGGAAAAAATCTCAAGAAAACAACTCGACATTCTCGAACAACAAGAAAACGAAGTATTCCTCAGCAATATTTCATTATGGGAAATATCGTTAAAATATTCTATTGGAAGGCTCTCACTTGAAGGTGTAACTCCCAATGAATTACCAACACTTGCACAGGAAATGGACATCAATTTTTTACCACCGGATGCCAAAATAGCCTCATCTTTTCATCAGTTGCCCAAACTCAAAAATAAAGACCTTTTTGATCGCATGATCATTTGGCAAGCTATTGGTGGTAACTACCATCTTATCTCAAATGATGGAAGTTTTAGTGAGTATCAAATTTTTGGCTTAAAACTTATTTAACCTGAACACGGGATAAGGTTATTTAGTTATTACTATCAATAGTGATGCTGTTCAGGAGATAATGGCACCTTAACAAATTAAAGAGCACTTTTTATGAGCTTTGCCTCACTAGGATTATCTACACCACTTCTTGAAGCAGTCAGCAAACAGGGTTATCAAACACCTTCTCCTATCCAACAAAAAGCAATCCCTATGATACTACAGGGACGTGATTTAATGGCAGCCGCTCAAACGGGTACAGGCAAAACAGCTGGTTTCACCTTACCGCTGTTAGAGATCTTATCCAAAGGCCAGAACACCCAATCCAACCAGGTACGAGCACTAATTATTACTCCTACCCGCGAATTGGCGGCTCAGGTTGAAGCCAGTGTGATCAGTTATGGTCAAAATCTACCACTGAGATCTGCCGTCGTATTTGGCGGGGTTAAAATAAATCCTCAAATGATGAAGTTACGTAAAGGGGTAGACATTTTAGTCGCAACACCAGGGCGTTTACTCGACCTATATAACCAGAATGCAGTAAAGTTCAAACAACTTGAAGTGCTGGTTTTAGATGAAGCAGACCGCATGCTCGATATGGGTTTTATTCATGATATCCGCAAAATCATTAATGTTTTACCCAAACAGCGCCAAACCCTGATGTTTTCAGCCACATTTTCTGATGAAATTCGCAAACTGGCCAAGGGACTAGTTAATAATCCACTGGAAATTTCAGTCAGCCCACGCAATACCACCGTCAAATCCGTAGATCAGTGGCTCTGCCCTGTCGATAAGAAACAAAAATCAGCCCTTCTGGCTCATCTTATTCAAGAACACCATTGGCAACAGGTTCTGGTGTTTAGTAGAACGAAACATGGTGCAAATCGACTAAGCAAATTTTTAGATGTCAGGGGAATTCAGGCTGCAGCCATTCATGGAAATAAAAGCCAGGGAGCAAGAACCAAAGCATTGGCGGATTTCAAACGCGGAGAAACACGAGTTTTAGTCGCCACAGATATTGCTGCCAGAGGTTTAGATATTGATCAATTACCTCAAGTGGTTAATTTTGATTTACCCAATGTACCAGAAGATTATGTCCATCGAATAGGCCGAACAGGACGAGCAGGAGCCACAGGTCAGGCAGTGTCATTAGTAAGTGCCGATGAGTTCAAACAACTTAATGATATTGAACGATTAATTAAAAAAACTATCACCAGAAAATTAATTGATGGCTTTGAACCCGTACATGATGTGCCAGAATCCAAATTTGATTTTCGCCCAATCAAACCTAAAAGACCCAGGAAACCAAAAGTCGGGCATAGAGATGGTCAGAAATCGGGAGAAAATGCCAGTGGTCACCAACCCGAGGGTAAAAATAAAACCCATGCCAGAGGGCGACAACAAACAACGAATCAACCAAAAAAGCCGGGAACTCATAACAGAAATGGACAGCAACGCTCAATTAACAAAACTGGAAAACCTGGCGTCTAATCAACCTGAATTCTGCTTAAGAGAAATTAAAAAAATATAAAGAGGTATCAAATGAATAAAATATTCTTTAAGAATATTATGGGGTTTATTGCTTTATTAGTAATATATCATTTGCTGATAGCTAATCATGTGAGAGCAGATGATGAAAAAGCAGAAAAAAAAGCTGCTGAACGAGCAGAGTATATTCGCTCTCATTACTCTAAATACGAATATCAGATCCCCATGCGTGATGGCATCAAATTATTTACCTCTGTTTACATTCCTTATGATAATTCAGAAAAGCACCCCTTCTTAATGTTACGTACGCCCTATAACGTCTCACCTTATGGCAGCAATAAATACAAAAAAAAGTTAGGCCCCAGTAAAAGCTTTGAAAAAGAAGGTTACATTTTTGTTTTTCAAGATGTACGAGGAAAATTCATGTCGGAAGGCAAATTCGTCAACATGCGTCCTCAGAATGCAAAAGCAAAAGGTGGAAATGCCGCAGATGATGCAACCGATACTTATGACACTATTGATTGGTTAATAAAAAACGTCCCTGGAAATAATGGTAAGTTAGGCATGTGGGGAACATCGTATCCTGGTTATTACACCTCAGTAGCAACTATCAACAGTCATAAAGCACTCAAAGCTATCTCACCTCAGGCGCCAATCGCAGATTGGTTTTATGATGACTTCCATCGCAACGGCGCTTTTGTTTTACCCATGGCTTTTATATTTTTTGATCGCTTCGATAAACAACAAGAAGGTACTTACGCGCACTGGCCGGAGGGATTGAAACCCGGAACGCCTGATGGTTATGATTTTTTTAAAAACCTTGGTCCACTATCAAATGTTAACAAAAATTACTTTAAAGGCGAACGCCCTTTCTGGAATGAGTTGACAGAACATCCTCATTATGATGATTATTGGAAAGAACGAAACGTATTACAACATTTCGACAAGGTAAAACCTGCAACTTTAATTGTGGGTGGGTGGTACGACACTGAAGATCTTTATGGACCTTTAGCGACCTATCAAAAAATGTCTAAAAATAATTCTAAAGACAATATTCGCCTGGTCATGGGGCCATGGTCACATGGACAGTGGAATGGAAACAAAGGCGATAAACTAGGTTCTGCCAATTTTGGTTTTAGTAGTAGCGAATGGTTCCAGGAAAAAATTCAACTACCTTTCTTTAACCAGCATCTAAAAGGAAAAAAACCGACTAAACAAGCAACTGCTATGATTTTTGAAACAGGTGCGAACAGATGGAGAAATTTTTCCAGTTGGCCTCCAAAACAGGTGCAAACACAAACATTGTATTTGGCTGATAATGAAAAACTTGTTACACAGTTACCCTCAGAAAACACCACGAGTGAATATATCAGCAATCCCAATAAACCCGTCCCTCATACAGCGACTATAGGGCGTGGATGGGACAGAAATTACATGGTAGAAGATCAAAGATTTACGGCTCGGCGTCCAGATGTACTGTTATTTGAAACTGAAACAGCCGTCTCTGATCAAACCATAGCTGGAGCCATAGAAGCCAGTTTATGGGTGTCAACCTCTGAAACAGCTGCTGACTTCGTGGTAAAACTGATTGATGTTTTTCCTGGAAAAGATATTAATACAGACGAAGCAGATAAAGAAACGGGGAATCGACATGAGTTGATCCGCTGGGGGGTCATTCGTGGAAGATACAGAAACAGCATGAGTAAACCAGAACCATTTAAACCCAACACACCCACTCAGGTAAAGTTTGATCTTTATGACGTACTACACTCCATCAAACGTGGACACAAACTTCAAATTCAAATTCAGAGTAGCTTCTTTCCATTTATTGATCGCAATCCACAAAAATATATGGATAATATTTTTAAGGCCAAAGCTGAAGACTATATTAAAGCAACTCATCGCCTTTATCAGGGTGAGAAATTTCCCAGCTTAATCAAATTTAATGTACTTAACCCCTAAGTCTAAATTCAACCCAGTTGTTCCCACAGAGTTTGAACTTTGTTCCGAATTTCTTCATATCTGAAATTTTCACAACATCCAAAGCCTGAAAGTGATTTTACTTTCAGGCCACGAAATAACGGCAAGTTAATTCCAGCCAGAAAGCGGCAACAACTTTCTAAGGATAAGGGTTGCTTGATTTTATCTGAAGCTACCTGTGTAAAATGATTTAAATCATCAGTCAACTGCCTGTCCGTTGGCCAGGTACTCTGTTTTGAATACTCCAACCTGGCTACCTGCCCTCGACACACCGAACAATGGCCGCAGGATACTGGAGATTGTTGATCATCAAAATACAGAGAGAGGTTATGACTTAAACAACGGTCCAATTCAAAAAATCTCACTAAAGTTGCTATCCGCTTAACTTCTTTTTGTTCTTTTTCGGTAAAATAAAGATGTAGTTCTTCTGCTAAGCCTGCAACAGACAAAGCCTGTTGATCAACTCTAAACACCTCAGTCATGCGTTTTGTTTCAAGTTCAATAAGTTGTTTCTGCTGCAAATAATCTAAAGCGGTCACAACACGATCACGATCACAGGAATAATTTTGAAACAGTGCTTCAAAATCTGGACTACCCCATACTTTCTTTATCGGAGAGTGTTCAAAAACTGTCTCCAAAAACATTCTTCTCTCACCCTTAAACATTGCTAAAATACTTTCTCTGGATTTTAAAAATTTAAATCTGAAATTGGCAAAATAAGAATACATGGGTTGCAATACCCCCAATAACTCCAACTGCACCAATAGCGTTTTTAAGGGTAATTGTCGCACATTACTCAGATTAGAAAGACTCACCAACTGCAACTCCCATTGGCCGTTTTCTGTTTCTTGCCGGATATTGTTTAAAACAAACTCTATTCCGCTGTGTTCAGGCGTGTCACCAAAAGCAAAATTTTCCAATGTATGTACACCGTCAAGATTAGCAAGAGTAATGCAATTAGCCACCAGACCATCACGTCCGGCACGACCAATTTCCTGACTATAATTTTCAATGGATTTTGGCAAATCATAATGCACGACAAAGCGAATATTGGCCTTATCAATACCCATCCCAAAAGCAATGGTCGCCACCACGATTTGAGTTTTATTATTCATGAAGTTAGTTTGTATTTTTTTCCTGTTTTCATCATCAAAACCGGCATGATAAGCACAAGCATCAATCTGACTATTCTGTAGAAATTCGGCAACCTGCTCGGCTGTTTTCTGCAAAGTGACATAAATAATGCCTGGGCCTTGTTGTAGCAGAATAAGTTGTAAAAGTTTTTTATTCTTATCATCTGACAGCACTGGCACCACCGATAAATCCAGGTTGTCACGATAAAATCCTGTTTGTACAATATGCTGCTCAGCAATGTTAAATTTCTGAGCCATGTCTTTTTTAACTTTTTTTGTTGCGGTGGCCGTAAGTAACAAGACAAGCGGAATATTAAGTGCCTTGCGATAAGCTGGCAATTTTAAATAATCCGGCCGAAAATTATGCCCCCATTCAGAAATACAGTGTGCCTCATCCACCACCAACATAGAAACAGGCACCTGCATAATAAAACGCCTAAAACGCTCATTTTTAAAGCGTTCAACCGACACCATCAAAATCTTTATTTTTCCACTGCGCGCACCCGCCATAACCTGCTGGTTTTGTTCAGGTGTTAACGTTGAATCAATACTGGCGGCCTCAATACCCTTCTGTGCAAGAAACTCTAACTGATCTTTCATCAAAGCCAATAAGGGCGATACCAGTAGCGTTAAATGGGGAAGATGCAAAGCCGTTAGCTGATAACACAGCGATTTTCCCGAACCCGTAGGGAATATCGATAACGAAGAGTCACCATTTAGCAACTGGCTAATGGTTTGCTCTTGGCCTGGGCGAAATTCATCAAAACCAAAGGTTTGAGAGAGTGAATTAGACAGTGAGGTAGAGTGTGAGGTAGAAGCAGAAAGATTTGAATCCATGGAGAAATCCTTTTATTGGTTTATGTCAGTTTATCATCCTTGATACATTGCTTAGCAAAAAATATCAGCTTCAGAATATAGATATTTTTTTGACATTTCAACCTTTTCATCGAGAACTTATCTTCAGATTTAAAGCCAACCCTTTCTATCGGCTTAATTCGTCAATAATCTCATTTAACCAGTCAACGTCTTCACCACGGCTTTCCCTTAAGCCTCGAAGCAAGCTGATATTGTCTGCTGTCGTTTGTGCTTCCCAGGGTTCGCGTAGGGCAGCCAGTGCAGCTCCGAGAGAGTGAGAAGCGGCTGCTTTATCGCTGGCCAGAATTGCCAGTTCCAGCAAGGTAGCATGATCCCAGTAATCAGGTTTTGCAACAGCAATACGACGCTCAACTGCATAGCGCACTACCCCATTAAGTTGCAACCTACGAGGATCAGCAGGTGTGCAATGTTCCATCAGGTTCAGTGCATTAATGCCTGGGTAAGCGTCTCTCCAATCCGTTTCAAAACCTTTTAGATAAGCCTCTATCGCTTTATTTAACAAGCCATTTGCCATCATAGTTTTCCCTGACTTTTGCGCTGTTTTCCAACGATCTTTATAAACTCGGCCAAGAATGCCACAGGTTTCACTGGATGAGCCATGTTTATCAATAAGTGCCAGCAATACCCGCTCAGCTTCAGTATCACGTTGCTCTCGGTTAAGGGCAAGGCCATATTGTTCTTGCACTAATACAGTGTCAGCTAATAAGCGTGGCATGGCTTCTACCAACCCAGTCATGTGCTGCCAACCTTCTACCGCTCGATAGGAAAGCAACAGATCAATCAATATTCCTGGTTCGGCTTCCGCCAGGTTATTAATGCCATCTCGAATCACATCAACCGCAGCCAATGCCTGAGTTTTGTCTTTTTTAGCCAAAGCGCGGGCGTTGCTTAAATTATCTTTGATCTGCTCCGAATAACGCGCCTGCTGCCTGAAAACATCGGTTTTAAGATGCTGAATATCCGGGAAATCCTGAACCAGTTGATATACAGGACTATCGGTAGCGGGATCACTGGCTTCATCACGACAATGTTGCAAGCGTTGTCGCAAAGCTTCGCTATCTTTATCCGCTTGATCAGGGGTTCCATCTGCACCAAGGCTGTATGGCAAACCACGCAGATTATTAACATCAAAGGGTAAAGCGCCCAGATCACTGGCGAAAATTAAAGCGGTTGCAGCTGGACGCACCGCATGGCGTACACCGAGTTCGTAAAAGACATTGGCATTTGCCGTAGTTAAATCAGCAATGGCGTAATCACAAAGGAGCAAACGTTCAAACATGGCTTTATGGATAATACCACCGTGTTTTTCTTCATCAGCACGTAAAGGTTCCATACCCGCAGCACGTACTGCGGGGGCAATAATTTCCTGATAAACCGCATCAAAATTAATACTGCGTCCACCTGTCGCAGGTTTAATACCAAAGGGCATCAGGATAAAACACAACGGGAAATTTTCCAGGGGTTGCTGAGGCATCAGGTTTCCTTCGATGTTTTTTGTTTTCTTTATTCTTCAACCTAGTTCAATTGAGTAAAACTCAATTGAACTAGGTTGCAAAAATACTATAGCAATTAAAAGTGCTGTCTTAATCTTTTGTTTTTTATTTCATAGCTCACATCTCGTAACTCATTCCTCGAAACTGCTTTTCATTTGATTCCTTCAAAAAGACTGGCATCATTTAAATAGGCGATTACTTTTACTATACCTACCCTCATCTCTTGTCTTATTTTTTATAGGTTCTTGTTTTTATCTCTTTGGATCTCCGCTCCAATATTCTCTATATTTTCAAGCAACCGATTAGGAAAATCTGCGCCATCTTGAAAAATACCAATAACACCAATATTTCCATCCGACATTTTACGATAAAATATACTGTATCCCCTCTTTTGATTAGGTTTTTCAGTCCAACGAAATGAATAAATTTCACTTTTTACAATGTTAGCCACTTTTGTTTGTATGGTTATCTGGTGAGATTCTATTAAAAGCTTATGTTCACCAGAACGTTGCTTTTCCTCAATTGCGCATTTCAAATTTTCAATATATTGTTCAGCATGATCTTCACCATAACGTTTCTCGTTATAATGGTATACCCAAGCCATTTGCAATTTAGCTGGATAATAATAATAAGGCTCTTTTCTTTCCATAGTTCTGAGTTAGCTTATTCCGAGTTGAGAATAGTTACTTAAAATTTTCTTTAGCAATCTGCTTAATTTCTTCGAGTGAAGTAGGGCTAAATTCAGCTTCATCAGCCAAAGCACCCTTTGCCAGAAACTCATATAGAGCCTGGTTTTGATCTTGCGTGACTTCAGCATCTTTACGGATCAAATCACGGATATAATCGCTTGAATCAGCATACAATCCCTGTACATTAGTGCGGAATTCAACCTGTTTCATCAATGCCTCTGGTAGCCGTACCTGAACTCGACTAGTTTTACGATTTTCTAGTTGGATCTCATTCATAACTGGTGCGCCTCATGTTGTATATACCCGTGATACTTGGAAATGCGGGGATATACTAGAATCATAGGGAAAATACGAGAAAAAATCAATATTGTGCGGCGTATGGCTACATTATTGACAAGTTTAAAATGAATTTAGCCGGTTTTTAAGCTGTGATTGTTTATAGATGACCATATAGATGGCTTCCTTCTCCTGTTATTGGTTTTCCCAGATGTTCTTAGTCGTCACTGTTTGGGTATTTCGGATAGTAACTTTCCTCACCATCCGCTGTAACCAATAGTTACTACATTAAACTTCTGTTTCAAGTTGAGTTTTTTCTCACACCTCGAAACTGCTTTTCATTTAATTCTCAAACATTTCGCGTAAGCCATCCCTTATTTGCTGATGAACAGCACTGGGTAGTTCCAAATTGGATTGTAGTAACCATTGTAAGTGTTCGGTAAAGAGTATTTCAGACGCTTTTTGTTGTTTGAGCTGGTGCAGGGTCAAAAATAGATTCCATGCCGAAGTTGTGGTACTTGGATGCCGCTCGCCGAGGAGTGCTTCATGCAATTCAAGCACCTGTGTTTGCAAGGCTTCTGCGCCCTCAAAATCGCCCATATCCTGTAAGGTTGAAGCCAAATTACCCATACTGATTATAGTATCACGTTGCCTCTCACTTTGGATGTCTTTACGCAGTTCAAGCACCTGTATTTCCAAAGCTTTTGCGCCCTCAAGCTCGCCCATATCTTTTAAAATTGACGCTAGATTGTTCATACTGTTTAAAGTAGCAGAATGCGACTCGCCAAGAATGTCTTTACGCTGTTCAAACACCTGTATTTCCAAGGCTTTTGCGCCTTCAAGATCTCCCATATCTATTAAAGTCATTGCCAGATTATTCATACTTACCAAAGTATCAAGATGCCGCTCTCCAAGGATGTCTTTACGCAAATCAATCACCTGTATTTGCAAGGCTTTTGCGCCCTCAAGCTCGCCCATACCCCATAAGGTTAATGCCAGATTACTCATACTGGTTAAGGTGGAAGGATGCTGTAAACCAAGTGTTTTTTCGTTATAAGCTAATATTTTCCACCAGTCTTTTTCTGCCAGCCCAGTGTACCCTCGGTAATGGTCAAAATCTCCCAAACGTTTCATTAATGCTAACTCATGTTCATCCGTCAAATTCTCCGTTAAATAACGTGCATGCTCTACTTCCTGTGCGATTTCCTGAGTCGCTTTTGCATCCAGATCATAACGGATCAATCCCGATAATACCTTTATTGCGGATTGACGTAGTTGCTTTCCTCGTGCTCCTTCAGATTCATTTAAAAAATGAATGGTTGCTGCAACTAATGCATGAACTCTCCAGGCAGCATTATTTTTATTAGCCAGGTTTAATTGAAAGCAACCCAGAACCGATAAACGAGTATTTTTTTTCGAAGCCTTTTCATCGAGTTGGTCACAATCGCTATAAATCATTTCAATCAGATCTTGTCTGATTGGGGTAGGTGCCAGGTTGGCAGCCAGTCGTAAAAAATCTAGGCTTGTAGCCTTCAGCTTTTCAATACTACGTTTCATTGAACGAACGATATTGATATCGCACCCTGTGGGTAATGCGGCAACTATTTCCGATGGGATATTGATGAGCTCTTGCATGTTACTGCCCAACTCATCCAGGTATTGCTGAATACTTATTCCCTCTTGATAAATGGCAGCACCAGCAATATCCAATGCCAATGCATGGCCGCCCAGACGTTTTATCAGCTCTTTTGCTGCGGCATTATCTTCCACTGTACTGATGGCTATTTTATTGTTTCTTAATAATTGTAAAGCGGCGCTTTCATCTAGTAGATCGAGTGCTAGTTCTTCTCCGATGCTGTTGTATTCTTTACTTCTAGTAGTAACTAATGTCGGGGCAAGAGCTGGGCAGGGGCTGAACCAGTTTTTTATTTCATTAAGATGTTTAGCCAAACCCGATGGAATATCGTCAACTACCCACAAACAGGGTAATGTATTATGACTTATGCTGGTTCTTATACTGGCTTGCAGGCTTTCCAGAGGAGCATTATGTGGCGGATCTAATCCTAAACTATAGGCAATTTTTATATGTTGTTCTAAACAGGCGGCCTTAAAGGTTTCTATCTCTGGCTGGTTGGGATTAAAACTACCATAGGCATCTAACCAGAATATGCCCCCTGGGTATGCGGCGCTAAAGCGTAGGGCGTATTCTTCGGCCAGCAAGGTTTTACCTATACCGCCCATACCACTCACTTGTGCAATATCAGGCCCGGTATGGCCTGTGATCATCACTTTTTTTGAACCTTGCAAGTAGCTGTGTAGTTGCCACATCTCCTGTTCTCGTCCAGCAAATCGGGGGGAACCAGTCAGGGCGCGGCCATAACTTTTACCATTTTTGTGATAGCCTGCATCACCAAAGGTATTTTCTATTTCAGGTAAGCGTTCTATGATTTGTTCTATGATCCGTTCAATGCCATTTTCGATGGCATTTTCGATTCCCAGAGCATTTCTGGCGTCTTGTAATTCTATCGGTAGATTTTTTAAAAGTTCTACATTACCAGCGATATTAACCATAAATATTCTTGTCTCAGGCGCTGCTAGTTGTTGCGCGGCGATATAAGCTGCGGTTAACTCCCATTGGCAATAGCGACTCGTAGAATAATCTTCACTTAACAACAATAGCATGGCATGAGAGTTAGCAAGCCCAGTGGTAACTGCCTCACTAATACTCTCAAACAGCTCCGTTTGCGCCTCATCTCTGAAAACCTGAATACCTTTTTCTTTAAAGCCCACCTCTAACTCTCTGGCGAGTTCTATTTGAGAATGACGATAACTGATAAATATTTGTTGGGTCATTATGTGTCCTTTTTATTCTGACATTAGTTTTTCTGGCATAGCTTATTCTGGCATGGCTTGTTCTGGCATAGCTTATTCTGACAATACTCGTTCTGGCATGTCTTATTCTGAGCTTATTGCTTGTTCCAATATTTCTTTCCCATAACTCACCCCATCTTGCCAATAAAAAACTGAGCCCTCAAGTTTTGCTTCACGCAGTAATTTATCAAAGAATTCAGCCGCTCTCTCTTTTCTTTTTTTATCTCTCTCATTTTCTAAAAAATACGTTTTCAAAAACTCCTCTCTTTTATCTTGGTAAATTTTTAGTTTTATTTCTTTTTCTTGATTTCTCCAATCCTTTACAGGTTGATATTCCATTAATTTTTCGATAACTTCATTAAGAGCCTTTTGTTGTGGATTTAAAATAAACAGACAAGGTAGGTCATTCAGTCGGCTTAGTTCCTTAAGTACCCAGACCGAAGTAATTGAGTTGCCAGTTAACGGGATTAAAACACCACGACAACCCTCAATAGCATTGATGATTGAGTCTGATATACTTTCTCCCTGATTAATTTCATACTCTGATAACCAACAGGCAATACCTTTTTCTGCCAGCCACTCTTTTAGTTCAATACAAATTTTTAGATCTTTATGGTTATGAGAGATAAACCACAGTGGTGCATCTTCTGGTAATAATAAAGCCGCATCATCAAACGGCATATCTTTTCTTTCATAAATGGGAACATCTTTTTCTTTTACTACGTCAATATGCCCCCAAAGCATTTCAAGTGTTCGGCGGCTTGGATACCAACACCAACGTATAACTCGATCGTTCGTACTCGCATGAGCTTTTAGTTCTTCATAGATCAGGCTTGCCAATTCTTTTTGTGAGATATTCATCCAGTTAGAATTCGCTGGCTTTTGTAGCTTTATAGCAAGCCCCGTTGCAGTCAGCCAATGTTTGTTACCTGTCAGCTTAACAAGCTCGG
>JBFFIY010000112.1:0-16271 GCA_041556195.1 Enterobacterales bacterium | reverse complement strand
TGCTACATGAGCATAGACAATACTGGAAATTTTGAAATTTTCGAAATCTTCCCCTGGGATAAGAATTTCGAAACAGGTATAGAGCTAATTGATGACCAGCATAAAAAGTTAGTCAACATTTTAAATCAACTGGCAGCGCATCTGGCAAACCGTTCAACTCCTGTCATTTTGAACACAGTATTTGATGAATTGGCAGACTATGCTGACTATCATTTCAAATCTGAAGAAGCGATCTGGAGCAAGCATTTCAAAGAAGATCCATGGTACACCTCTCATGAGCGCACGCATTCATCATTCATCGACAAGGTTATCGCACTTAAATCCGATGACAGCGAAAAGCCATTAGATGATGTAATTTCAGATATTGTGTCCTTCTTATCACAATGGTTAGCCTATCATATTCTTGATACCGATAAGCGGATGGCAAAAGTTGTACTCGCACTTGGATCTGGAGCAACATTGGAAGAGGCGAAAATACAAGCTGATAAGGAAATGAGTGGCTCGATGAAAGTGCTTATCGATACCGTTCTGACTATGTATGACAATCTCTCTAATCGCACTTTGGATCTAATGCGTGAAAAAGCCTTACGCAAACAAGCCGAAGATGCACTATTTGCCAGTGAGGAACGCTGGAAATTTATTTTGGAAGACTCCAGTGAAAATATTTGGGACTGGGATATTGCTCAAGGTGTGAAATATTCATCAGAGTCAGATACTCCTACGACTGTCCTGATGTTTGTGGACCCAAAAGCACAGCAAGAACATATTCGTATTCACCCTGCTGACATTAAACGTGTGCGTTCTGATATACAAGCTCACATGGACGGTGAAACAAAATTCTATTCAAGCAAACATCGTATATTACGTAAAAATGGTGGCTGGTCATGGGTTCTAACCCGCGGAAAGGTTGTTAGCCGTGATGAACAGGGTACAGCTACTCGCATGATAGGAACACATTCGGATGTCACAGAACGAGAGTTAGGTTCTTTGATATTTCATAACAGTAGCCAGGCAATTGTTGTTACCGATGTTAACCACGATATTATCAGTATCAACCCTGCTTTTACCCGCATCACAGGGTATAAAGCGTCAGATATAATCGGCAAAAACGTAGCTTTTTTTAGATCAGTAAAACATACACAACAATTTTATGATGATGTTTTGTCTGATTTACAAAAGAATGGTCATTGGAGCGGTGAAATTTATGGCACACGTAAAAATGGAGAAATATTTCCGACAATGCTTGATATTAATGCCATCAGTACTGGCGATGGAAATGTTGATCAGCATATAGCCTTATTCGCCGATATCACTGCTCTCAAAAATTCTGACTTAGCCCTACGGCGTGCTCAAAAGATGGACGCAATAGGCCAACTGACTGGTGGTATATCCCATGATTTCAACAATCTACTCGGCATCATACTGGGAAATCTGCATCTAATAGAGAGTCAAACACAAACCGATAACAAACAGAAACAATACCTTAGCAAGATAAATTATGCGGGACAACGCGCAACCAAGTTAGTAAAACAGCTTCTTAATTTTTCTCGGAAGCAGTCTGAAGAAATGGTTATAACAGATCTCAACCAGATCCTTGAAAAAATGGAGAGTTTAATCTGTCGCTCAATTAAACCAGAAATTGAAATTGAGTATAATCTTGTCGACGATTTATGGTTAACTAATATTGATCCAAATGATTTTGAAAACTCACTCATTAATCTGGTTATTAATGCTCGAGATGCCATTGCTGGCCAGGGTTTTGTCAAAATTGAGACTCGCAATAGCACTCTGGATAAAACTTTTAGCGAGTTTAACACAAACATTGAGTCAGGCGATTACGTAACATTTTCTATAACTGACAACGGTAGCGGTATATTGCCTCAACAACTGGCACATATCTTTGAGCCTTTCTACACGACCAAAGAACTGGGTAAAGGGACTGGTTTAGGCTTATCGATGGTTTATAGCTTTGCCGAACGTTCAAATGGTTATGTTGACGTGAGCTCTACAACTGGTATGGGCACCACCTTTACCCTCTATTTACCAAGAACACTGGAAAGCACACAACCCTCTGATCAAGATAACACTGCAGAGCCAATGCTAACTGGTGGTAGTGAAACTATTCTGGTCGTAGAGGATGAACCGGCACTACTTGAACTTGCTAAAGATTTTTTGGAAAACAAAGGTTATCACGTACTACAAGCAACTAATGCCATTAAAGCGCTCGCCATATTAAACAAGGATATTGATATAGATCTGCTTTTCAGTGATGTAATTATGCCAGGCGGAATCAATGGTTATGAATTGAAAGAGAAAGCTCTTAGTATCCGTCCTGGTTTGAAGGTATTGCTTACCTCTGGATATACAGGCACACCCGCTAAAGACAATGAGCATAAAACCGATAAAAACCAATTGTTAAACAAACCATACAAATTCTCCGAACTTATAAGTAGCGTTAGCCAGAAACTTGGAGAAAAATAGTTGACTCAACTTGGGGTAAGACAGGTCAGTAAATTATATTAAACACCTGAATTTCAATAAGTTATAGCAGTTTATATTTTACACATGTCAATAATTGGCTCAATGCTGGGATTTTTGTGCCAGGCAAGGCAAATTTGCGAACAAATAGCTGGCTATTTTGAGTGAATTTAACGCAGAATGGCGCGAAAATCACTGTATTGAGCGGCCTGGCTTATCCCGAGTTGAGGTTACTTAACCTGAATTTGGGATAAGCATAGTCAAAACACTTACAAACATTAGCAAATAACTTATTGATTTTTATGGAATAAACTTGAAACATCTCAATATGCAGGCAACTATCAAGTGACGCTCTCATCTGAGCAAAATCCCGCTAAATGCCACTCTTAAATACAGAAGCAGTATACTGAAAGATCACAACTAGCCATTGCTATGGATTGTTTTAGAATGCTAGTTTCTGTATTATCGATATCCTCAAATAACATTTTTAAGCGGCACTCATTGCACTCAAATATTATGGCACTTCAAGGGCATTTGTATATTGTTTCAGCACCCTCTGGCGCAGGAAAAACTTCTCTGCTCAAATCTCTTGTTGGGCGTTTAAAAAACCTGCAGATCTCTGTGTCGCATACAACCAGAGAACGTAGAGCTGGTGAAGTTGATGGTAAGGATTATCATTTTACTCAAGTAGAACTCTTTAAGTCGATGATCTCTGAAAATGCTTTTCTTGAATACGCCGAAGTATTTGGAAATTATTATGGCACGTCTAAAATAGAAATTGAAAAATCACTTTCACAGGGTATTGATGTCATTCTGGAGATAGATTGGCAAGGTGCACGCCAAATTCGAGACATGATGCCAGAGGCCATCAGTATTTTTGTATTGCCTCCATCTCTTGAAGCTCTGCAGCAACGGCTGACTCATAGAGGACAGGACGACAAAACAATTATTCATAGACGTATGTTGGCAGCAACTGAAGAAATGCGTCACTATGACGAATATCAATATCTGATCATAAACGATGTATTTGAAACGGCTCTAAATGAACTCAATGCTTTAATCTCAAGCCACAGACTAACCCTGAAATCACAAAAGTCTGCTCATCAAAAGCTGATTGATTCACTGATTTAACTTTTCAAAACTAATCATTACCTGATAGCTTAACAATTGAGGAATCACCATGCGTCCAAGCGGCCGAACCAATAATCAACTACGCCCTGTCACCATTACCAGAAATTACACCAAACACGCTGAAGGCTCCGTATTAATTGAATTCGGTGATACCAAGGTTTTGTGTACAGCCTCAGTGGTAGATGGTGTCCCAAGATTTTTAAAAAGTAAAAATCAAGGGTGGATAACCGCAGAATATGGCATGTTACCCAGAGCAACCCACACTCGCTCTAATCGTGAAGCTGCTCGCGGCAAACAAAGTGGTCGCACTCAAGAAATTCAGCGGCTGATCGGACGCTCATTACGGGCTGCCGTTGATCTCAAAAAGCTTGGAGAATATACCATCACGATAGATTGTGATGTGATACAGGCTGATGGTGGTACTCGTACCGCTTCCATTACCGGAGGTTGTGTTGCGCTTGTTGATGCAATTAGCTTTCTGAGGAAAAACAAAAAAATGTCTGGTAACCCCTTAAAACATATGATTGCAGCTGTCTCTGTTGGGCTTTATAAGGGTGAAGAGGTGCTTGATCTGGACTATGATGAAGATTCTGTAGCAGAAACTGATCTGAATTTGGTTATGACTGAAGCTGGCGGTTTTATTGAATTGCAAGGCACTGCAGAAGATGGCGACTTTAATGCAGAACAACTTCAAGAGATGCTCCATCATGGTAAAAATGGTATCAATGAATTGTTTGAACTCCAGCGCCAGGCCATCAATAACTAGTGAAAACGAACCTCATAAAATTCCATTAGACGATTTCAAAATCTAATGTCAACAGACATTCACAAGAGAGCGTTACATGAGTAACTTCCGCAGTCAATTTATTGATTTCGCCCTAAAACATCAAGTGATCCGTTTTGGGGAGTTCACATTAAAATCAGGCCGTATAAGTCCTTATTTTTTTAATGCTGGTCTTTTTAGCACTGGCGAGCAAATGGTGCAACTCAGTCAGTTTTATGCACAGACCATCATAGAGTCAGAGGTTAGCTTTGATGTATTATTTGGCCCTGCTTATAAGGGCATTCCGCTAGCAACAGCAACCTCAATGTCGTTATCCAGTAAATTTAATAGAAATACCTCCTTTAGTTTCAATAGGAAAGAAGCAAAAAAACATGGTGAGGGCGGAAAACTGGTTGGCTCGACTTTGTCTGGTAAAGTCCTGATAATTGATGATGTTATTACGGCCGGAACTGCTATCCGGGAATCAATGGATATTATTAAAGACGCAGGTGGAGAGCCCACCGCTGTTGTAATTGCTTTAGATCGCCAGGAAAAAGGACAAGGAGAATTATCGGCCATTCAAGAAGTTGAACAAGATTTTGGGATCCCCGTTATTCCGATTATCCGACTTGAAGATATTGCTGATTACCTCTCTGAAAAAGGTGATGAAGAACAACTTAAAAAAATTAATCAATATCGGGAACTCTACGGGATCTCTCTTGGCTAGAAGTTTGCAATTGAACTATAATCCAAGTGCCCTGGCATTTTAGGGCTTATATCTGATCTGGCTACCCAAATAGTGCTTATGGAGTTACCTTTGTTATTTCAAACCAATCTGGTCGTTAAACAGGAAGATACTTTCTTGAAAAAATGGTTCAGTTTCATCATGGTTGTCGCCTTTTTGTCTCTTGTCATGGGATCTCTTTTAGCGGCAACAGATCAACCTGAAATGTATAAATATAAAGATTCTAAAGGCAACTGGGTCATATCATC
The DNA here is from genome assembly GCA_041556195.1 of Enterobacterales bacterium. GTDB lineage: Bacteria > Pseudomonadota > Gammaproteobacteria > Enterobacterales > 21-14-all-40-8. The sequence continues at coordinate 10,906 of JBFFIY010000112.1, read as the reverse complement.
TAATTTACCTCCAAAATATGCCTCTAAAGGGTTTTCTATCGTAGATAACTATGGCCGGGTAATAGAGGTCATTCCTCCAGCTAAGACCAGAGAAGAAATTGAGGCAGATAAAATACGCGAAGCTTTTCAAAAAGCTGAACAACAAAAGATAACTGAACAAATTAAGCTGGACAGAGATCTATTAAGGCAATTCACCACCGTAAAAGATCTACAAAGAGCAAGAAACAACCAATTACAATCCGTTGATGTGGAAATTGAAATAAGAGAAGCTTCTACAAAACGTTCTCGAACTCTACTTGAAAAAAATCAAACCGATGCGGCCAATTATGAGCGGCAAGGAAAACCTATTCCCAAAATAATCGCAGAAAACATTGAAGCCTACCTTCAAAGAATTGCCAATTCAAATGAATTCATTAAAGAAAGAGAACAACAAAAACAAGAGATTAAGAAAAATTTTGACAGCAGAATTGCTCGCTTCAGAGAACTTAATCAACAGCGACTGAGAAGAGCGAATATTGATGCGACACAACGAAAAGAAGAAGAACGTTACAGTTTTTCCTGTAAAGACCTTTCTGAGTGCGCCAAAGCCTGGCAATTAGCCCAACTTTATGTCAATAAACACTCTACCACTGGCATCCTGGTCATAACCGACACCTTAATTGTCACAGAAAAACCAGTAAAAAATACAGATATCTCACTCACATTTTCCAGGATCCCTGATAGAAAAAATAAAATAAGTATTCACCTGGAAGTCTACTGTAACGACTCTCCCGATGGTACGAGTTTATGTCTTGGTAACAAGGTTAAGAACATCAAAGCTGGCTTCGTACCCTATGTATATGAGCATCTGAAGAAATCTGCGTTTTGATTAACTTAAACCTAAATTCCGCAGTTGAATCACAAATATCTGCGCAATCCCTTGATGCACCTGGAAAAGAGCCTGCCCCGCGAGCGGAGCGAGTGCTTTGGGTACTTAAAAACACTCTCTTCACCAATCAGGTGAGGGTCTGCCACATAAGCGCAACGAGTGCTTTGGGTATTACGGAGTTTTTAAGTTTCCTATGTACACCAATGGCTTACACATTTTATTCGCGCTCAACTGCGGAATCTAGGTTGATAACAATTGTCAGGAACTTGCTTTGAAAAAAATTGCTATCTTTGTTGATGTGCAAAACATTTATTACACCACCAAAGAGAGATATGGACGTCAATTCAACTATAGAGAATTCTGGCACCTTATAAGTCTTCAGGGAAACATCGTCTCTGCTACTGCATATGCGATCCAAAGAGACGATGCCAGACAACAAAAATTCCAAAATGCCTTAAAACATATTGGCTTTAACATAAAATTAAAACCTTATATTCAACGTGCTGATGGCTCAGCCAAAGGAGATTGGGATGTAGGTATTACCATTGATATCATGGAAACAGCAAAAAATGTTGATACCATTATTTTACTTTCAGGTGATGGTGATTTTGATTTACTACTTGAAAAGATTAAATCTTACAAAACCAGAACAGAAGTTTACTCGGTTGAAAAACTCACTGCTAATTCCTTAATAAAGGCTGCAAGCCAGTTTCATCCCATCACTGAAAACTTACTGATATAGCTGAAACTCTGCTGATATAGCTAACTATCAAAATTTAACCTCGAATAACCCTGACTCGAAACGAACGGCCCTTTAATTTTCCGGTTTCCAGTTTTCTGAGTGCAGTCTTAACTGCACTTCTATTTACAGCAACATAGGCACAAAGATCAAAAATATTTATTTTACCAACCTGTGCACCAGTAATGCCATTTTCACCTGTCAGAGCGCCTAAAATATCACCCGGTCGTACTTTTTGCTTTTTTCCGCCATCAATTTGCAAAGTTATCATATCAGGCTTAAATGTAGGATTATCCAACAACCTGAGCGGTGGAAGTGATTCACTCTCAATACGTTGCTCCAGGTAATCCCCCAGTAAGGCAATTTTATAACTCTCTTTATCGGTATATAAAGAACAGGCAAAGCCTTTACTGCCAGCACGCCCTGTTCGGCCAATTCGATGAATATGCACCTCAGGATCACGAGAAATATGGTAGTTAATAACAGCACCTATAGAATCAATATCTAACCCTCTTGCTGCAACATCTGTTGCAACCAGAATAGAGACACTTTTGTTAGAAAATCTCAACAAAGTCTGGTCACGATCTCTTTGTTCCAGATCGCCATGTAAAGCCAATACACTAAAACCAAAACGCTGTAGTTCATCAGCAACTTCCTGAGTCTCTCGTTTGGTATTGCAAAAAATAAGTGTCGATTCGGGACAATGTTCTAAAAGTAACAGCCTGATGGCATCCATTCGCTGGGCATTATCATCAACTTTAAAAAAATGCTGCGAAATAGAATGCTTATCATGGGTGGCCGACACTTGAACCAAAGCGGGTGAATTCATGATCCGTTTAGAGATTGATTGAATTTGCTCTGGAAAAGTAGCACTGAAAAGTAATGTCTGGCGCTGTTTTGGAGTTTGATCAATGATCGCATCAATAGCCGTTTGAAACCCCATTTCAAGCATTCGGTCGGCCTCATCGAGCACCAACATATTGATATTATTTAGTTGCAGCGTACCTTTACGTAGATGATCTTCTATTCTGCCTGGCGTTCCAACAATAATGTGCGCTCCATGTTCTAATGAGCCAATTTGCGGACCAATGGGCTTGCCACCACACAAAGTCAACACCTTGATATTATGAATAGCACGGGCTAATCGACGGATCTCTTTGGCGACTTGATCTGCAAGCTCACGGGTTGGACACAGTATCAGTGATTGTATTCGGAAGCGTTTAACTTCCAATTTGTTTAATAGACCCAAACCAAAAGCTGCAGTTTTACCTGAACCAGTTTTTCCCTGACCTATTACATCTTCTCCTGCCAGTATATGTGGCAAACTTTGCGCCTGTATAGGTGTCATCTTCTCATATCCTAAAGAAGACAGGTTTTTTAACAGTCCCAACTGTAACTTAAGAGATGAAAAATCAGTTTGGCTCAAGGTTGATATCCTATAATTGAATGACACATTTTCAGAAATAATCTGTGGAAAAATTGTTATATTAACCAGACATTAAAAAAGGGCGAAACCTTGCGGTTACGCCCTTTTTTCCCTCCCCTCATTAATAGAAAATGAGAAGAGAATTCTTATCCTTTTTAAGACTATTGTATTAAAAAGATTAAGAGTGCGATTTAATAATTAAAGCGCAACGATGTTCTCAGCTTGAGGACCTTTCTGGCCTTGAGTAACTGTGAACTCAACTTTTTGGCCTTCAGCCAAAGTTTTGAAGCCACTTCCAGAAATAGCGCTGAAATGAGCAAATACGTCAGGGCCGTTTTCCTGTTCGATGAAACCAAAACCTTTAGATTCGTTGAACCATTTAACTGTACCAGTTGTAGTAGACATAATAATATCCTAAAAAATTAAAGAGTAATTAAAGCCTTAAAAATAAGGCGGTTCGCTGGAAGTTTGCTATTACTTATAAAATCAGGACGAGCTACTATAGATAAACACTAAAGGTAAAACATCGAAATGGTATACATAAATATAAGACGTACTTTCAAGCTGCGCATATTATACATAATCTCACGTATAAGTCAATAATTATTCTCCATTAATTCAAATAGATATCATAAAATTTTCAACATGAATAACGCAGCCCCCAATATCCGCATCCTACGAGGTTTAATCCGTAAACTTTCCCGGTGTAATTCCTGTGTTTCTCTTAAACATCTGGATAAAAGCAGGCAAAGATCCATAGCCTAAATCTAGCGCAATGCGGGTTACAGAGCGATTCTCAATTAACCAGTGAATCGCCTTATGTAATCGAAGTTGTTCAAGCCAGCGACTATAACTCATACCGAGCTTTGTGTTAAATCGCCTGGAAATGGTTTTACTACTGGCTCCCAGCTCAGTTGACCATTGTTGTAAACTCTTTGAACTATCCGGTTGCAACTGCAAAAAGGTAATTATCGGCAAAAGCAACGGATCATTTGATAAAGGAAGATGTAACGCCACCTCATCAAGTACTGCAATTTCATCAGCTAACACCTCTAGCAAACGCCATTGTTGTTGGTTCATGTCTTCGGTAAAGTTAAAATCCGATGCTTTAAGGATCAACTCCCTGACCAGGGGACTGATTTTTAGTACACAAATTTCATCTCCATGATTGCTAACCAAACCCTTCTCAAAATGGACACTGCGCAGTTTTGCACCCTTGATTGTCGCAATACTGTGTTTTTGGTTAGCCGGGATCCAGATAGATTGTTGAGGGGGAAGCAAATAACTTCCGTCTTCGCTCTGAACTTCCAGGATCCCTGATACGGCATAAATTAATTGGTCCCAATCATGTAAGTGAGCAATTACTTTACTGTAAGGTTCTAAATTTTTGGCTTTCATAAAAACCGGCGTGGGTAGCTGTTTAAAAACACTCAACCTCGGTTTAACAGGTAACCATTTTTGTCCTTTAATCGACATATATTGTCATTTATTAATAAGAAAGACAGATTTAAACAGTATATGATCTTTTTATCATTCAATAAACTCATTCAATAAACAACGGTATGCTTTATGAACAAATTCAATAATTTATTGGTTCAACTTATTCAACAAAAAGGGCTGGTTACAGCGCCTGGTGTATTTGATGGCCTATCGGCAAGGCTCACTGAACAAGTTGGCTTTAATGCGCTTTATGCCAGTGGCGGGGCTATCGCCCGAAGTACTGGCGTACCTGATCTAGGTCTATTAACCCTTACAGAGGTGGTAGATAGAGTTCGTCAAATTGTTGAAGCCACCAGCCTACCTGTCATTGCCGATGCAGATACTGGTTTTGGTAATGAAATCAATGTGAAACGTACAGTTGAGCTGTTCAAGAACGCTGGAGTGAGTGCTATCCATATCGAAGATCAGGACTTTCCTAAACGTTGTGGACACCTTGAAGGTAAATCCTTGATCCAGCAAAACGAGATGTGTAAAAAAATAGAGGTGGCACAAAAATATTCGGGTAATATGCTCATCATTGCAAGAACAGACGCCATTGCCGTCACGGGTTTTAAAAACGCCATTCAACGAGCTCAAAGTTATGTAGCAGCTGGTGCTGATATGATTTTTGTAGAGGCACCAGAATCTATCCAACAAATAGAAGATATCGCAAAACAAATCCCGGCTCCAAAGCTTATCAATATGTTTCACAGTGGAAAAACACCATTAGTTCCCACAAAAGAGCTGCAAGACATGGGTTATCAACTAATCATTATTCCATCAGATCTACAACGTGCAGCAATGGCTGGTATGAAAATGGTATTAACAGAAATTTATAAAAATGGAAACAGTGGCCTCTGTGCTAATCAAATCTTCAGTTTTTCAGAAAGAGAACAAGTCGTGCAAACAGATTCATTTTTAAATCCCTGACAACAATAAGATGGACAGATAGTTAATGAAGTTTTTTACTGTTTTCCAAAATATCTTTAAAAACCTCCTCGCCTGCATCTCTGGCAGATGTTATATTTCTATCGGGGATCAATTCAGGCTTTGGGTAATTCTCCAATGCTTTTTCTAAACTCTCCTCTCGAATAATATGAATCATGGGAAAAGGCGAGCGATTGGTATAATTTGCAGGATCATTCTGCGGCACATCGTCGAAACAATAATCGGGATGGAAGCTGGCTAGCTGATAGATGCCTTCATACCCCTCCTCAAGCAGCAAATCGTTAGCAAACTCTAAAAAATCCAGATAGATAAAAAAACGCTCTAACCCCACAGGAAAGATGAGGATGCTTGTTTCGATGTTGCTGTTGTTATCAAGACGGTGAAACTCATTAACCAGTGCATGAAGCTGTTCTTCCGTATTTTGTTCATCAACAACCTCATAATGTATTTTTCCACTGTCAAATTCCCGTTTGGCAAAAGGACAAAAATTAAAACCTATAATTGTTTTTTCAACCCAGTATTTAACTGAATCAATCATTGGTTGGTCATCACTCATTGGTTGGTCATCACTCATTTATGAATTTATCTCCTGGAATATTCTGAAACAGATTATAAGCAGAGAGTTAGTCACTAACAAGTCAACATTCATTGCATACAATTTAAACAATATAGTATAGAATATGCGCCCTCAGAATTGGCTCTTACATCAATACAGCATTGATAAAGAAGCTTAAATACATAAAAATTTGTTTAACAAGCAGGCAAATACATTGATTTCTACAGCAAATATCACCATGCAGTTTGGCGCAAAACCCTTATTTGAAAATATTTCAATCAAATTTGGTGAAGGTAATCGTTATGGCCTCATCGGTGCCAATGGTTGTGGGAAATCCACTTTCATGAAAATTCTTTCTGATAACCTTGAACCATCTGCCGGTCAGGTGATGGTTGACGAAAACGAAAGAATTGGCGTGCTGAACCAGGATCAATTCGCCTTTGAAGAATACTCCGTTATAGATACCGTGATTATGGGTCATAAAGAGCTTTGGAAAATCAAACAGGAACGTGACCGAATATATTCATTACCCGATATGAGTGAAGAGGAAGGTATGCTAGTGGCCGATCTGGAAGTGCAATTTGCAGAAATGGACGGATACACAGCTGAATCTCGCGCAGGTGAATTATTGCTTGGGTTAGACATCCCAATCAAACAACATTTTGGTTTAATGAGCGCCGTAGCGCCCGGTTGGAAACTACGTGTGCTATTGGCACAAGTGCTCTTTTCTGAGCCTGATATTATGCTACTTGATGAGCCGACGAATAACCTCGACATCAACTCAATTCGTTGGCTGGAAGACATCTTAAACCAACGTAAATCTACCATGATCATTATTTCTCATGATCGCCATTTCCTTAATAGTGTTTGTAGCCATATGGCTGATCTTGATTATGGAGAACTTCGAGTATTTCCTGGAAATTATGACGAATACATGACTGTAGCAACTCAGGCTCGGGAACGATTGCTCTCTGATAACGCCAAGAAGAAAGCCCAAATTGCTGAATTAAAAACCTTCGTTAGTCGCTTCTCTGCCAATGCTTCAAAAGCAAAACAGGCGACATCTCGTTCTAAATTGATTGATAAAATTCAATTGGAAGAAGTGAAACCTTCAAGTCGTGTTAATCCATTTATTCGTTTTCCGCAGGAAAAAAGGCTCTATCGTCTAGCACTGGAGCTGGAACATGTCTCTAACGGATATGATGAATTATTGTTTGATGATTTAAACCTTATGTTAGAAGTTGGTCAGCGTATAGCAGTCATTGGTCCTAACGGGATCGGAAAAACAACTTTTCTGAAAACCCTTGTCGGTGAAATGGCCGTTAAGTCTGGTGAAGTACAATGGTCCGATAATGCCAAAATTGGCTATTACGCTCAGGAGCATAACAAAGAATTTTCCGAAGATATCAGTCTTTTCGAATGGATGAGTCAGTGGCGAAATAAAGATGATGATGACCAATCCGTGAGAGGTATTTTAGGACGTTTACTATTCTCACAAGATGATATAAAAAAATCCGTTACTAAATTATCCGGTGGAGAAAAAGGACGCATGATGTTTGGCAAATTAATGATGGCCAAACCTAATGTTCTAGTGATGGATGAACCAACCAATCACATGGACATGGAGTCTATCGAATCACTTAACCTGGCACTGGAGAACTACGAAGGCACGTTGATTTTTGTCAGTCACGACCGGGAATTTGTTTCCTCTTTAGCCACCCGTGTACTTGATATGAAACCCAATGAAATTATCAACTTTGAAGGTAGTTATGAAGAATACCTGGCTTCTCAGGGTATAGCCTCGCCAGGGATCACTCCTCAGGGTAAAGTTTCGCAGGCCTGATTTCAGAGTGCTTGAGCTTTCTCAATTCGAGGCGCATTAATAAAATCCTTGCTCAACTAGCTGCATATGGGTAAATTAAGTTTACCCATATCAAATTGAACTGAGCTAGTGTGAACCAACTTATTAACAACCGAGATCTTGATTTTCAACTTTATGAATTACTTGATCTGGACAGATTATTTACTCGGGAAAAATTTCAGGACCACAATAAAGAAACCTTTGCTGCTGCGCTGGATACGGCAGAGAAAATAGCGACTAAATTCTTCCTGCCTCACAATCATCTGGCCGATCAAAATGAACCTCTGTTTGTTGATGGCGAAATCAAAATGATTCCCCAGGTAAAAATAGCTTTTGATGCTTATGCAGAAGCGGGTTTTATCGCCGCAGGCATGGACTATGAAGTCGGGGGAATGCAACTTCCCTACATTATCACTTTAGCGGCTTCTGCTTATTTTACCTCTGCCAACCCAGCAACAACCGGTTATGGCTTTTTGACAACAGGTGCAGCTAATTTAATCAATACCTTTGCCAGCTCAGAACAAAAAGATCAATTTCTTCCTGCCATGCTCACAGGAAAATTTTCTGGCACTATGGCATTAACTGAACCGGGAGCCGGTTCTTCACTCGCCGATATTACCACACAAGCTTTAGAACAATCTGACGGCACTTATAAAATAAAAGGTCAAAAAATATTTATTTCAGGTGGAGATCATCAGCTAACCAGCAATATTATTCACCTGGTTTTGGCAAAAATAAAAGGCTCACCTGAAGGTGTTAAAGGGATCTCATTGTTTATAGTGCCCAAATACAGACTAAAAAATAATAATCAACCCGCAGAGCCTAATGATGTAAATTTGGCAGGGTTATTTCACAAAATGGGATACCGTGGCACAACTTCAACCAGTCTCAGTTTTGGGGAAAAAGATGATTGCACCGGGTATTTGATCGGTGAACAACATCAGGGTCTAAAATATATGTTCCATATGATGAATGAAGCTCGTTTAGCTGTTGGCTTTGGCGCAACCATCATTGGTTACCGCGGATATCTGGCTTCACTTGCCTACGCTAAAGAACGTCCACAGGGCCGTCAGCCATCAGAAAAAGATCCTTTAAGTCCACAAATTAATATCATAAAACATGCCGATGTTAAACGTATGCTACTCGCACAGAAAGCCTTTACAGAAGGCGGATTAAGCCTCTGCTTCTATTGTGCCTGTTTAGTTGATGATGTCGCTAGCGGAAATGAAAAACAACAAACACAAGCCCAACAGTTATTGGATTTATTAATGCCCGTTGTCAAAGCGTGCAACTCAGAATACGGTTTAAAAGCCAACGATCTGGCTATTCAGGTACTCGGGGGAGCTGGTTACACCCATGAATATCCGGTAGAACAATGTTACCGGGATAATCGTCTTAACCCCATCCACGAAGGTACTAATGGCATTCAGGCACTAGATCTACTCGGTCGAAAAATCTGGCAGCATAATAGCGCAGGTTTACAACTATTATTCGGGCAAATTCTAGAAGATCTCGAACGCGCCAAATCAATGCCAGAGACACTGCCAAAGTCACTTGAATTTTCTCAATTAATTAAAAAAGCCTTAAATTGTTGCCATGAAATTACAGCATTATTAGCTGCTTCTATGCAAAAAAATGGCCCGGAAAAGACACTCGCTAATGCTTCTTGTTATTTAGCCATGATGGGAAAATTGATCTATAGCTGGATGTGGTTGCGCCAGGCAATTGTTTCCGAAGAGATATTGAAAAACAATCAAATGGATGAAAAAACAAATCAAACAGAATTTAATTTTTATCAGGGCAAACTGAAAGCGGCTCAGTATTTTATCCAATGGGAACTACCCAAACTTTACCAGGATGCCAGCTTACTCAAAAACTTTGATGACACCTGCCTGTCCATGCAGGAAGACTGGTTTTAAAAGCAGTTGCGAGAAGCATTTTAATACCAGATTTGGTAATCAAGTTTTTCCAGTATCTCGTATCTCGTAACTCGCTTCTAATATCATCCCTCCTCATTTTCAGCTTCTAAGGCTTCAATGGTTTTTGATCTGATATCATCAAGATCAGCATCTGACAACCCTAAATAATCCTGTAAAGCGTCACCTACATTCTCCCACTCCTGACTGTCATAATCGCCAAATTCAATAAAATGAACCGCGTTCCTGGCTATTTTCAGAACAGAGAGCAAATCCAGGCTTTCTTCACTAAGTTCTCCTGAAGAATAAAGTCCATCCACTTCATGTAAATGATAAATCACATCAATCATTTCCTGAGGCAATACCCATTTTTCGGCTAATATCGCACCAATAGTTGAGTGACTGGTTTGATAACGGTTAATTTCTTCCTCTAAATAATTATCCCATCCATCCCTTTCAGCCATTTCCAGAAAGCCAGCATAATCTCGAAAATGTTGAAACATAATTGGAACACCAGCACCATGAAATAATCCCAACATATAAGCCTGATCAACTAATCCAGGTTTTTTTAAGGCCTTAGCTACAGCAACTGAAGCAGTTGCAATAGACTCTGAGCGTTTCCAAAAGCTCGACAATTTGGCACTGTCCTGCATTGAACTCCTTAATGCTACAGCTTTCACCAAAGGAATTATTCGTTGTAAACCCAGTAACATTACGGCTTGGTCGATAGACTCCACTTCTCTCATACGTCTAAAGGCAGCAGAATTAACCACCTGCAAAACTGCAGAAGAAAGCCCTATATCACTTGATATGGCTTTAGCTATTACCGGAACTTCCGGTTCCTCTTTCTTAGCCTCTGCTGCCACTTTGAGTAAAGCTTCCGGTCGTGGCGGAATGGTTACAGAACCTATGATTTGTCTTTCTGCAGCAGTAATATTTATTGACATATTTTCCCCTGATAATTAAACATTGTTTGTAACTATTCAGCTTACCCCTAAAATGAGCCATCTCATCGTTCAAAAATGGTCAAATAATCGAGTATACTCACATTTTTTGCCTCGATCTGACTCATTTTAGAGGCAACCTGAACAGTTACGGGTACATGTAACAACT
>JBFFIY010000111.1:0-16325 GCA_041556195.1 Enterobacterales bacterium | reverse complement strand
GATTTGATCGAATGCCTGAGCTTCACCGCCATGCTTGGCGGCCAACACGGTACATAATGCTGCTGTTAAGGTTGTTTTACCATGGTCAACGTGGCCAATTGTTCCAACATTGACATGGGGTTTGGTACGTTCAAACTTTTCTTTAGCCATCTTAATTTCCTCTAATACTTACTTTTTAGTTTTTAATTTAAATTTCCTGGCAACTATTCGGTTATAGGCTTATTTGGCTATTCACTAAATAGTTACATTTCTCATTAAAAGATATTTTGCTACGTACTACAAACTGGTAGCGAAAATTATCGATATTCTTTCTGGTTATCAACCTCTTCGGGATTTGTTATCCGCCCTTCCTGGATTTAATAACCGCTTCGGCCACATTTGATGATGCTTCACCATAATGTGAAAACTCCATTGAATAAGTTGCACGTCCCTGACTCATTGAACGTAAATCAGTAGAATAACCAAACATCTCAGCCAAAGGTACTTCAGCTCGAATGACCCTGCCTGATGGTGAGTCTTCCATTCCATGAACTATGCCACGTCGACGGTTTAAATCACCCATCACATCGCCCATGTAATCTTCTGGTGTAACCGCCTCAACATTCATGATGGGTTCAAGCAATACTGGTTCTGCTTCAAGCACACCATTTTTGACACCCATTGAAGCTGCCACTTTAAAAGCCATTTCATTGGAATCAACATCATGAAATGAACCATCAAACAGGGTTACACGCATATCAACTAATGGGTAACCTGCTAAGACACCACTCTTCATTTGTTCCTGAATACCTTTGTTAATCGCACCAAAATATTCTTTAGGAACTGAACCACCTACAATTTCTTCAACAAATTCATAGTCATCACCACGTTTCATTGGCTCTAATTTCAACCAGACATGACCATACTGACCACGACCACCTGATTGGCGGATAAATTTGCCTTCAACTTCAACCGATTTACGTATAGCTTCACGATAAGCAACCTGTGGTTTACCCACATTGGCTTCAACATGAAATTCTCGGCGCATTCGATCAACAATAATATCCAGATGTAATTCACCCATGCCTGAAATAATCGTTTGACCGGTTTCTTCATCTGTGTGCACCCTGAACGAAGGATCTTCTTGAGCAAGTTTGCCCAAAGCAATGCCCATCTTTTCCTGATCAGGTTTCGTTTTTGGCTCTACTGCCACCGAGATCACAGGATCAGGAAAATCCATTCTTTCTAATATGATTTGATCATCTATTGAACAAAAAGTATCCCCTGTGGTGATATCCTTTAAACCAACTGTTGCTGCGATATCGCCTGCATAAACTTCTTTTATTTCTTCACGAGAGTTGGCGTGCATTTGCACCATACGTCCTACTCGCTCTTTCTTGCCCTTGGTTGAATTAAAAATGTGATCGCCTGAATTCAAAACCCCTGAATAAACACGGAAGAAGGTTAAGGTACCCACAAATGGATCCGTTGCAATCTTAAAGGCTAAAGCCGAAAAAGGCGCATCATCATCAGCTTTACGTGTTACTTCACTACCATCTGCTAATTCGCCAGTAATAGGTTTAACTTCCAATGGTGAAGGCATATATTCAATCACTGCATCCAAAACTGCCTGAACACCTTTATTTTTAAAAGCAGAACCACAAAAAGAGGGTACGATTTCATTGGCCAGTGTACGAGCACGAATACCTTTTTTGATTTCTTCAACAGACAACTCCCCTTTTTCCAGGTATTTCTCCATCAAGTCATCATCAGATTCGGCTGCAGCCTCTATCATTTTCTCTCGCCACTCTTCACTTAACTGCTGCAGTTCTGCTGGGATAGCGGCTAACTGATAAGTCATGCCCATATCTTCTTCATCCCAGTAAATAGCCTTCATTTTGACTAAATCGATTACGCCTTTAAAGTCTTCTTCAGCACCAATGGCTAACTGCATGGGTACTGGAACTGCACCCAGACGTTTTTCAATTTGATCAACTACGCGTAAATAATCCGCACCGGCACGATCCATTTTGTTTACAAAGACAATTCTGGGTACTTCGTAACGATCAGCTTGTCGCCAAACGGTTTCTGACTGGGGCTCTACACCTGAGGTACCGCAAAACACGACCACCGCACCATCAAGTACCCGTAAAGAACGCTCTACTTCAATTGTAAAGTCTACGTGTCCAGGGGTATCAATGATATTTATACGGTGGTTCTCGAATTGGCTATCCATGCCTTTCCAAAAAGTTGTAGTCGCGGCAGAAGTAATGGTAATTCCGCGTTCTTGTTCCTGCTCCATCCAATCCATGGTAGCAGCACCATCGTGCACTTCACCAATCTTATGAGACTGGCCAGTATAGTAAAGAACGCGTTCAGTCGTGGTTGTTTTACCGGCATCAACATGGGCACAAATACCTATGTTTCGATAAAGACTTATTGGTGTTGTACGAGCCATAATAATAACCTCGTTCCTATACCTTACAACCAGTTAGTGACTATTAACTACCGATTTACCAACGATAGTGTGAGAAAGCCTTATTGGCTTCAGCCATACGATGCACATCTTCACGTTTCTTGATGGCGTTACCACGGCTTTGTCCTGCATCCATTAATTCACCAGCTAAACGTTGACGCATAGATTTTTCACTTCGTTTACGTGCGGCTTCCGTCAACCAACGCATAGCAAGTGCTGTTTGTCTGGCAGGTCTTACTTCTACAGGCACCTGATAAGTTGAACCACCAACACGTCGAGATTTAACCTCAACAATTGGGCGGATCTTTTCTAATGCTTCTTCAAACATTGCAACAGGTTCTGCACTTTGATTTTTTTCGGCCATGATGTCTAATGCACCATAAACGATTTTTTCGGCAACAGATTTTTTTCCGTCAACCATTAATACATTGATAAATTTAGCCAATATTTGACTTTTAAATTTTGGATCAGGCAAAATTTCGCGTTTTGCAGCAACTCTTCTTCTAGGCATCTTAGGTTCCTATGTGTTTCTTCAGGTTTATCCGAGATTTACTCAGCCTTACTCACAATTCTATTTGAATGGGGAGGGGGCGGGTATTACTTTGGACGTTTAGTTCCATATTTGGAACGGCCATTTTTTCGATCTGCAACACCTGATGTATCAAGTGCGCCTCGAACAGTATGGTAACGAACACCAGGTAGATCTTTAACACGACCACCGCGAATCAATATAACTGAGTGTTCCTGAAGGTTATGACCTTCACCACCAATGTATGAAGTTACTTCATGACCATTGGTTAAACGCACACGAGCTACTTTACGTAACGCAGAATTCGGCTTTTTAGGTGTTGTAGTATAAACGCGAGTACAAACTCCACGTCTTTGAGGACAAGCCTCAAGTGCAGGAACGTTGCTTTTTACAACTTCTCGCACACGTCCTTTACGGACTAGTTGGTTAACTGTAGCCATTTGGCTTAACTCCGGCTTTGATTTATCTATATTAATTTATCAATGAGTCCCCTTTTTTGTTTGCACAAACTAGCGCAAGCAAAACTTGGGGGGTGCGTATTCTAATTGTACAAAAAGCCAGTGTCAAGGTTAGTATTTCACCAACCTGAACCTGGCTTTTTATAGTTTTACTTAAAAGCTAATTTTTAGCTTAATCCTAAAACTGCTGTTGTGCTTGAAAAAGACGTACACACCATTCAATCTCGTGGGTTTGTCCGATCCAACTGCAGTTTTCAGGTTAGTCCTTTGAAGAACTCAACTCTTCACGTAAGGCTCGTTCAGCCTCAAGTGCAGTGATAGTCGGTACTGTTTCTTCTTCTTCAACTTTTTGACGTTTTTGCAAACGTTCCTTGTGATAGGTCAATCCTGTTCCAGCTGGGATCAGACGTCCTACAATCACGTTCTCTTTCAAACCACGTAATGGATCACGACGACCACTGACAGCCGCTTCTGTGAGTACACGTGTTGTTTCCTGGAAAGAAGCTGCAGAAATAAATGATTCTGTTGCCAGAGACGCCTTGGTGATGCCCATTAGCACTCTTTCAAAACGAACGGTTTCTTTACCCGCTTTTTCTAAACGGTCATTCTCGTCAAGAACTCGGGCTACTTCCATTTGATCGCCTTTCAACATACGAGAATCACCCGATGAGACGATTGTACACTTACGTAACATCTGGCGAATGATAACTTCACAATGTTTATCATTAATCTTTACACCCTGTAATCGATAAACATCCTGAACTTCATTGACAATGTAATTGGCAAGTTCTGGAACACCTTTCAAACGTAAAATATCATGGGGGTTATCAGATCCTTCACAAACAACTTCACCCTTCTCAATACGTTCACCTTCAAATACACCAATATGACGCCATTTATGGATGAGTACCTCATAAACATCACCCTCTGTAGGCGTGATCATAAGACGATTTTTACCTTTAGTTTCTTTACCGAAACTTACGGTACCTGAAATTTCAGCAAGAATGGCGGAATCTTTAGGTTTACGTGCTTCAAATAAATCTGCTACTCGAGGCAAACCACCAGTAATATCACGTGTTTTGGACGATTCCTGAGGAATACGAGCAACTGCGTCACCAATATTTACGTCTGCACCATCTTCAAGGTTAATAATGGCATTCGGTGGCAAATTATATTGTGCCGGCATATCCGTACCAGCAATTTTTAATGCTTTGCCTTTTTTATCAACCAGTTTCACCATCGGTCTTAATTCAGCACCACGTCCCGCTCTTTGAGTAGACTCGGTAATTACCAGTGAAGAAAGTCCTGTCAAGTCATCGACCTGACGAGTCATATTCACTCCCTCAATAACGTCGACCAGTGTTAACCGACCCGCTACTTCAGTAATAATTGGGTGTGTATGAGGATCCCAGTTAGCAACAATAGCGCCGCCATCAACCTTGGCATTTTCGGCCACAGTGATTTCTGCACCATAGGGCACCTTATAACGCTCTCTTTCACGTCCGAAGTTATCAACAACTGTAATTTCTACGGAACGAGAAACCGCAATCCAGTTTTTATCTTTCTTTTTAACCAACTTGGCATTATTAAGTTTGATACTACCAGCTGTTTTAATCTGAACGTTGTTGTCTGCACTTTGACGTGATGCGGCACCACCAATATGGAATGTACGCATGGTTAACTGTGTACCAGGTTCACCAATGGATTGTGCTGCAATAACACCAACCGCTTCTCCAGGATTAACTCTGTGTCCACGTGCCAAATCACGACCATAACATGAGGCGCACACACCCTGACGACTTTTGCAGGTAATAACAGAACGAACTATGAGTTGATCGACACTGTTTTCTTCTAATTTTGCTACCCAACTTTCATCAAGTAAAGTTCCTATTGGTGCAAGCACTTCTTCAGTACCAGGTATGTAGACATCTTCTGCTGTAACACGACCAAGTACTCTTTCGTGCAATGGCTCAACAACATCTCCACCTTCAATTAATGGCTTCATCAACAGGCCTTCTTCAGTACCACAGTCAATAGAAGTAATCACAAGATCCTGCGCAACATCGACTAAACGACGCGTCAGGTAACCAGAGTTTGCTGTTTTCAATGCCGTATCAGCCAAACCTTTACGTGCGCCGTGAGTTGAGATGAAGTACTGTAAAACTGTTAAACCTTCACGGAAGTTCGCTTTAATGGGTGTTTCAATGATGGAACCATCTGGTTTAGCCATCAGTCCACGCATACCGGCCAACTGTCTGATCTGTGCAGCGGAACCACGAGCACCTGAATCGGCCATCATGAAAATACTGTTAAACGAAGGTTGTACGACATCCTCACCATCGCGATTTTTTACGGTTTCACTGGAAAGGTTGTCCATCATCGCTTTAGCAACTTTTTCATTGGTTCTGGACCAAATATCAATTACCTTGTTATAACGCTCACCCTGAGTTACCAGACCAGAGTTGTATTGCTCATCAATTTCTTGAACTTCATCTTCAGCAGCTTCAACAATAGTTTGTTTACTATCTGGAATAACCATGTCATCAAGGCCAACTGAAGCACCTGAACGCATAGCATAATAGAAACCTGTGTACATGAGTTGATCTGCAAAAATCGCTGTTGCCTTAAGCCCCAGGCGACGATAACAGGTATTAATCACACCTGAAACAGTCTTTTTAGTCATAACTTGATTGACAACTTCAAAGGGCAATCCTTTCGGTAAGATCTCATGTAATAGAGCACGACCTACTGTCGTCTCAACAATACTGATGCGATCTTCTTCAGAACCATCTTCCTGACGAATAGTTTCAGTTAGTCGAACCTTTACTTTTGCATGAAGTTCAGCCACTTCATTTCTATAAGCACGCATAGCTTCCTCTGGACTAGAGAAAATCATGTTCTCTCCTTTACCATTAACCGTTTCACGCGTCATATAATAAAGACCCAGGATCACATCCTGAGTAGGAACAATAATGGGTTCACCACTGGCTGGAGCCAAAATATTATTGGTAGACATCATCAATGTTCGAGCTTCCAGCTGTGCTTCAATGGTCAAAGGCAAATGTACTGCCATTTGGTCACCATCAAAGTCAGCATTGAATGCTGTACAAACTAATGGATGAAGTTGAATCGCCTTACCTTCAATCAATACCGGTTCAAAAGCCTGAATTCCCAGTCTATGCAGGGTAGGTGCCCGGTTAAGCATCACAGGATGTTCACGAATAACATCATCCAGAATATCCCAAACGACAGCTTCTTCGCGCTCGACCATTTTCTTAGCAGCTTTAATGGTTGTTGCCAAACCGCGCATTTCCAGTTTCCCAAAAATGAAAGGTTTAAATAGTTCTAGTGCCATCTTCTTCGGAAGACCACATTGATGCAGACGTAATGTTGGGCCAACCACAATCACCGAACGACCAGAATAATCAACACGCTTACCCAATAAGTTCTGACGGAAACGACCCTGCTTACCTTTGATCATATCTGCCAAAGATTTTAGTGGTCGTTTATTAGAGCCTGTAATGGCTCGACCACGACGACCATTATCAAGTAGCGCATCAACCGCTTCTTGTAACATTCTTTTTTCATTACGAACAATGATATCTGGTGCATTTAAATCTAATAATCTTTTTAATCGATTATTTCGGTTAATCACTCGACGATACAAGTCGTTCAAATCAGAAGTCGCAAATCGACCGCCATCTAGCGGTACTAAAGGACGTAAATCAGGTGGAAGAACAGGAAGTACCTCCATAATTACCCATTCAGGCTTATTGCCGGATTCACTAAAGGCTTCCAGAAGTTTTAAACGTTTGCCCAACTTTTTTAATTTAGTTTCAGAATTGGTGACAGGTATTTCTTCACGCAATTGTTGAGCTTGTTCTTCAAGATTTATCTCAAGCAATAATGCTCTGATGGCTTCTGCACCCATTTGCGCCACAAACTCATCACCAAATTCTTCCAGGGCGTCCAGATAAGCTTCTTCTGACAACATTTGACCAGATTCCAGAGTGGTCATGCCGGGTTCAATTACCACATAGGCTTCAAAATACAAAATGCGTTCAATGTCACGTAAGGTCATGTCCAATAGTAAACCAATACGAGAAGGCAATGATTTTAAAAACCAGATATGGGCTACAGGACTCGCCAGTTCAATGTGACCCATGCGTTCACGACGGACTTTAGTCAGGGCAACTTCAACGCCACACTTTTCACAGATAACACCACGATGTTTAAGTCGCTTATATTTTCCACAAAGGCATTCGTAATCTTTTACTGGTCCAAAGATACGAGCACAGAACAATCCATCACGTTCTGGTTTGAAGGTACGATAATTAATGGTTTCAGGCTTTTTCACTTCACCAAAAGACCAGGATCTAATAAGATTTGGAGACGCTAGACCAATACGGATAGCATCAAATTCTTCTGTTTTGCTCTGTTGCTTAATGAAATTAAGTAAGTCTTTCACTATTTGGCTCCCTCAAGGGGTTAAAACCTCAATTAACTAATTGTGAATCAAGGTTAAACATTTTGCTGAAAATTGCGGAGTCTCAGGTTTGCCCAAGCTCCGCATCCGCAGATCTCTAGTCGTCGTCTAACTCGATATTAATACCGAGTGAACGTATTTCCTTCACTAATACGTTGAAAGACTCTGGCATGCCAGGTTCCATACGGTAATCACCATCCACAATATTTTTGTACATGCGGGTACGGCCATTGACGTCATCAGACTTAATGGTCAACATTTCTTGCAATGTATATGCAGCACCATATGCTTCTAGTGCCCACACTTCCATTTCTCCGAATCGCTGTCCACCGAACTGAGCCTTACCACCCAACGGTTGCTGGGTAACCAGACTGTATGAGCCCGTAGAACGTGCATGCATTTTATCGTCAACCAGATGGTTCAATTTCAACATGTACATATAACCCACGGTGACTGGACGTTCAAATTTGTCACCCGTTCGACCATCATAGAGCCAACATTGTCCAGTTTTGTTAAGATCGGCAAGTTCCAACATGGTACGCATTTCTTCTTCTTTACAACCATCAAATGCGGGAGTTGCCATTGGCACCCCACCACGCAGATTATCAGCCATATTGAAAAACTCAGCATCAGTTAGTGAAGTTAAATCCACTTTTTTTGAATCGCCGTGGTTGTATATTTTATCAAGAAATTGTTCGATAGGTTTACGATCACTGCTCTCTTCAAGCATCTTGCCCAATTTATTGCCCAGGCCTTTTGCCGCCCAACCCAAATGCGTTTCAAGGACCTGTCCAATGTTCATTCGAGAGGGGACACCTAGTGGATTTAACACCACATCTACAGGCTCACCATCTTCGTCATAAGGCATATCTTCAATAGGTACAATCATTGAGATAACACCTTTGTTGCCATGACGACCGGCCATTTTATCACCAGGCTGAATATATCGTTTAACCGCCATATAAACTTTAACAATTTTCAGAACGCCAGGAGCAAGATCATCTCCCTGAGTGATTTTTCTTCTTTGTTCTTCGAATCGTTGATCATAAACATCACGCTGCATATCCAGATAACTTGCTAGGGATTCCAGCTTTTGTTGGGCGTCATCTTCTCTTAGTAAGATGCTTAACCAGTCTTTATGAGCGATAGAGTCTAAATATTCTTGATCAATAGCTACGCCTTTTTTAAGTCCACCTGGCCCTTTTTCAGCAACCGAGCCTATGAGTACAGTTTGTGCACGCACATAAACATTTTCTTCCACAATACGGAATTCATCGTTTAAATCTTTTTTCGCTCGAGTTACTTCTGAAGCTTCTATTTCCAATGCCCTGGCATCTTTTTCTATACCATCACGAGTGAAAACCCTGACATCAATGACGGTTCCAAAGGTGCTACCTGATACTCTTAAAGAAGTATCTTTAACATCAGAAGCTTTTTCACCGAAAATAGCTCGCAGCAGTTTTTCTTCCGGCGTTAATTGAGTTTCACCCTTAGGCGTCACTTTACCCACAAGAATGTCACCAGGTTTAACCTCGGCACCTATATAAACAATACCTGATTCATCTAGCTTAGAAAGCGCACTCTCACCTACATTTGGAATATCCGAGGTGATTTCTTCCGAACCCAGCTTAGTATCACGAGCAATACAGGTTAATTCCTGGATATGAATACTGGTAAAACGATCTTCTTTCACCACTCGCTCAGAAATAAGGATAGAATCCTCAAAGTTGTAACCATTCCAGGGCATGAAGGCTATCTTCATATTTTGGCCTAACGCCAATTCACCCAGATCTGTTGAGGGACCATCTGCTAATACATCACCGCGAGCAACCTGATCACCACGATGTACTATGGCTTTTTGATTAATACAGGTATTCTGGTTTGAACGAGTATATTTAGTCAAACTGTAGATATCGACACCGGCTTCGCCATCAGCAACTTCTGTGTCATTGGCTCGAACCACAATTCGACTTGCATCAACAAAATCGATAGTTCCTCCACGTTTAGCAATTACGGTAACACCGGAATCAACAGCCACGATTCTTTCCATTCCAGTACCAACAATAGGCTTTTCGGCACGCAGCACAGGAACAGCCTGACGTTGCATGTTTGAACCCATCAATGCTCGGTTAGCATCATCGTGTTCCAAGAATGGAATCAAGGCGGCAGCCACAGAAACAATCTGCTGCGAGGAGACATCCATATAATCAACCTGTTCCGGCGTGATCATCACAAATTCGCCTTCTTTACGAGCAGCAAGCAAAGAATCTGACAACTGACCCTTACTATCGACTCCAACATTTGCCTGTGCAATGTAAACATCTTTTTCATCAATTGCTGAGAGATAATCTATCTCGCCAGTAATTTTTCCACCTTTAACACGCTGATAAGGTGTTTCAATAAAACCATAGTGGTTGGTCTTTGAAAATACAGCCAAAGAGTTGATCAAACCAATATTTGGCCCTTCAGGTGTTTCAATAGGACATAAACGGCCATAATGCGTTGGGTGAACATCTCGCACTTCAAAGCCAGCTCTTTCACGAGTTAAACCACCAGGTCCTAAGGCTGAAATTCTGCGTTTATGGGTAACTTCTGAAAGCGGATTGTTCTGATCCATAAACTGTGAAAGCTGACTTGAGCCAAAGAACTCTTTGATAGCAGCAGAAACAGGTTTAGCATTGATTAAATCTTGAGGCATAAGGTTATCTGCCTCTGCCATACTTAAACGTTCTTTTACCGCTCTTTCCACTCGAACAATACCGACACGGAATTGATTTTCTGACATTTCACCAACAGAACGTACACGTCGATTTCCCAGATGGTCAATGTCATCAATATTGCCTTTACCGTTTCGAATATCAATTAAGGTTCTAACAACATCTACTATATCTTCAGGATCAAGAATGCCTTTGCCTTCTATTTCTTCACGATTGAGTCGACGATTGAATTTCATCCGTCCAACACGAGAAAGATCATAGCGATCTTCGTTAAAAAATAAGTTCTCAAACAAGGTATTGGCTGCATCTTCTGTAGGTGGCTCACCAGGGCGCATCATTCGATAAATCTCTACCAGAGCATCTAATCGAGAACGACAAGAATCTATGCGTAAAGTATCAGATAAGAAAGAACCGTTATCTAAATCGTTGGTAAATAGACAAGTAAATTTTTTGATGCCTGATTCCATCAAATGTGGAATGTTTTCTTCTGTCAACTCGGTATTGGCTTCAAATAATATTTCACCACTATCTTTGTCGATAAGATCATTAGACAGAACTTTACCTATCAGGTATTCCTGAGGGACATCTAATTTTTTTAATTTCGCTGTTTCAACCGCTTTAATATGACGCGTGGTGATCCGTCGACCATATTCAACAATCACTTTACCTTTAGAGTCTTTGATATCAAAAGCTGCTGTTTCTCCGCGCAAACGCTCTGGATGCAAAGTCATCCTACAACTATCTTTAGTGACGCTAAATTCATCACTTTCAAAGAATAAATCTAACAACTCGACGGTAGAATAACCCATTGCCCGCAATACTACGGATGCAGGAAGTTTTCTGCGACGGTCAATACGTACATAGAGTAAATCTTTAGGATCAAATTCAAAATCTAACCATGAACCACGGTAAGGTATGATCCGTGCTGAATAGAGTAATTTACCTGAACTGTGGGTTTTTCCTTTATCACTATCGAAAAACACACCAGGTGAACGGTGTAATTGAGAGACGATAACGCGTTCTGTACCATTGATAACAAAGGTGCCATTGTCTGTCATAAGGGGCATTTCGCCCATATAAACTTCTTGCTCGCGCACGTCTTTAATCGCGCCTGTTTTAGATTCTTTATCTTTAATAATTAAGCGGATCCTGACTCGCAGAGGTGCCGCATAGGTTACACCTCGAATTTGGCATTCCTTCACATTAAAGACGGGTTTACCCAATTTGTAGTCTACAAACTCTAAAGAGGCATTACCCGAAAAACTGGAAATTGGAAACACGGATTGAAATGCACTGGTTAGTCCGGATTGTTTATTATGAGTTTTGTCACCCTCTAAGAATTCACGATATGAATCCAATTGGGTGGCTAACAAATAAGGCACTTCTGTATTGGCAGAACGTTTGCCGAAATCCTTTCGGATGCGCTTCTTCTCAGTATATGAGTAGGTCATCTGGGGTCCTCAGGTAGCTCACTTGACACGTTTTAAGTCTGTTTTTACAAACTTAAAAAATGTTCGATTTTCTATCAATTAAAAAAATCATATTCATTTCTTATATTCCGGCTGAAAAAAAACCAACAGCGGAAAAACGGAAAAAGGCCGATGATATTTATCATCAGCCAATCGCCGATATTACAACGACTTTGTACTAAAAACCAAATTACTGGACTTCAGCAGTCGCGCCAGCTTCAGTCAGTTGCTTAACAACGTCTTCAGCTTCAGCTTTTTCTACACCTTCTTTAATAGTAGCAGGAATGCCTTCTACCATTGCTTTAGCTTCTTTCAAACCAAGACCTGTGATGCCACGTACAGCTTTAATCACAGAAATCTTGTTTCCGCCAAAGCTTGACATTACAACGTTGAACTCAGTTTGTTCTTCAGCAACAGCATCTCCGCCTGCAGCAGGTGCTGCAACAGCAACTGCAGCAGCTGCGGTTACACCGAATTTTTCTTCCATTGCTTCGATTAATGCTACAACGTCCATAACACTCATGTCAGCAATTGCATTTAAGATATCATCTTTAGATAGAGCCATTTAGATTCTCCTGGATTGATACAATCAACGTATCAAAATTAACAAATAAATAGGTTAGGTAACTCAGGCTGCCTGCTTCTGATCGCGGACTGCTGCAACTGTACGAACTAATTTACCCGGCACTTCATTAAGTGTACGAGCAAGTTTAGTAACAGGTGCCAACATAACCGACATCAAGGACGCAAGCGCTTCATCTTTAGTTGGTAGTTTAGCTACCGCAGCCAATTGTTCGGCTCCAAATAGTTCACCACCAATAGAAAGCGCTGTGACTTTCAATTGATCGTTTTCTTTTGCAAAAGCTTCAAGAACTCGTGCAGCAGCACTAGGTTCGTTGATTGAAAATGCAAAAATTAAAGGACCAGTAAAAGCTTCCTGCATGCAGGCAAACTCAGTTCCTTCCACGGCACGTTTGGCCAGAGTATTTCGTACAACACGTAAATAAACTCCAGCTTCGCGAGCCTTCACACGAAGAGCTGTCATGTCGCCAACGGAAATACCGCGATATTCAGCAACCACTGCGGACAGTGCGCTGGATGCGATTTCGTTAACTTCAGCAACGACGGCCTTCTTGCCATTTAGTGAAAGTGCCACTTCGCTTACCTCCTGAAAATAACCAGCAAAGCTGGTCAATTTAAGATAATGTTATTGATGTCATCATTAGATAACACCTCATTATCCGGTTTACGGAGAACCTCTATATCGGGTCCCACCGTCTGCGTTGGAAATTAAGTCTGAAGTTACTCATTGCTGTGTAAAAATTTCCCACTAACATTAACAACTTAAGACACCAACGGTCTTTGACGGTCACTCCCTCACCAGACTTTAGTTCTGAACAAGTCGATGCGGGAATAACCCAAAGATATAAGACTTAAAATGCTCCTGGTTTATGGAAAACAAACCATGGAACAAAAAGTCTTGAATTTTCTATTCTATTACAACAACTAATCTCTATAACGCAAAGACTAATCGCGTGTTTTTAGCGATGCCATATCAACGGCTAACCCTGGGCCCATTGTGGAAGAAACTGAAAGCTTCTTAAAATAAACACCTTTAGCACTTGAAGGTTTAGACTTATTTAATGCAATTAGCAAGGTTTCAAGATTCGCTTTAAGTGCATCAACCTCAAAATCAACTTTACCGATACCCGCATGGATAATACCGGCCTTATCTGTTCGGTATTGAACCTGGCCGCTTTTTGCATTTTTAACAGCTTGTGCAACATCGGGAGTCACTGTGCCAGTTTTTGGGTTTGGCATCAAACCACGTGGTCCAAGGATCTGACCTAATTGACCAACAACTCGCATGGCATCTGGACTGGCAATAACGACGTCAAAGTCCATGATTCCTTTTTTAACATCTGCAGCCAGTTCATCCATTCCAACGATATCTGCGCCAGCTTCTTTAGCTGCTTCTGCGGCTGCACCCTGGGTAAATACTGCAACCCTGACGGTTTTCCCTGTTCCACTTGGAAGTACAACTGCTCCACGTACAACCTGGTCGGATTTCCGTGGATCAACACCCAGGTTGACTGAAATTTCTACTGTTTCTACAAATTTAACGCTAGAAACATCTTTTATAGTTTGAAAAGCTTCATCAATATTATAAAATTTTTCAGAATCCACTTTTTCGTTGATGAGTTTTGCTCGTTTGCTTAATTTTGCCATGTTCTTAATCCTCTACTTCCAGACCCATAGAACGGGCAGTACCAGCAATTGTTTTAACGGCTGCTTCCATATCTGAAGCTGTTAAATCAGGTTCTTTGGTATTGGCAATCTCTTCTAATTGAGCGCGAGTCACTTTACCAACTTTATTTTTATTTGGAACACCACTACCTTTAGGTACGCCTGCAGCTTTCATCAAAAGCACCGCTGCTGGTGGCGTCTTAGTTATAAATGTAAAGCTTCTATCACTGTAAACAGTAATAACGACTGGAGTTGGCAAACCTTTTTCAAGTTTATCAGTCGCAGCGTTGAATGCCTTACAGAATTCCATGATATTGACACCATGTTGACCTAGAGCAGGACCAACTGGCGGACTAGGATTGGCTTGACCAGCCTTAATTTGTAGCTTGATATAAGCCGTAACTTTCTTGGCCATAATTACCTCATTCGGGTGCAAACGCCTTATCGGCTCCCCGTATTAAATTTACTTGAGTTAACTTTAAAACGATGTTAACTCTTCTTTTTCTGAGACAAATTGCCTCAAATTTTTTTAACTAAACTTCACTTCTCAACAATTTTATTTTGTTGATATTTAACTTTTTTCGACCTGACTGAAATCTAACTCAACAGGTGTTGAACGCCCAAAAATAGACACTGAAACCTGTAATCGGTTTTTTTCATAGTTAACAGATTCAACCACACCATTGAAATCCAGGAAAGGACCATCAGCTACACGAACCACTTCTCCTGGTTCAAACACGATCTTGTTCGTCGGCTTATCTGAAGACGCTTCCAAACGATTCAGAATGACATCGGCTTCTTTTTGGCTGATTGGTGCAGGACGTTCGGCTGTGCCACCAATAAATCCTAGAACTCTTGGTGTATCTCTAACTAAATGCCAGGAGGCATCATTTAATTCCATTTCAACCAATACATAACCAGGAAAAAATTTGCGCTCACTTTGACGGCGCTTTCCTGCTCGCATTTCAACGACTTCTTCGGTAGGCACTAAAATCTGACTAAAATCATCTTCAAGTCCATGAAGAGCAATTCGTTCTTCCAACAGGTTTTTTACCTTCTTTTCATAACCGGAATAGGCCTGAACTACATACCAACGAAATGACATCGTTTAAGCCCCCAGTCCCATAACCCATTCAATCAAACTAAATAAAGAAGCATCTACAGCCCATAAAAACAACGCCATAATGATAGTAAAAACAATCACAACCATGGTTGTTTGAACAGTTTCCTGTCTTGTTGGCCAAACAACTTTACGAGCTTCTATTCGAGCCTCGTGGGCGAAACCACGAAAAATCTGGCCTTTGGTGGTAGTCAGGGCAACAAAAATAGCTAAAAAAGCTGCAGCCATCATTCCAAGAATACGATATGCAGCAGGAAAGTCGGCGTACTGCTTATCAACCCACTGGTTACCCCAAATCGTTGCAATCACAACCGCAACTACAATGAGCCACTTAAAAATATCGAGCCCTGAATTTTGATTTTCTACCTGTGCGTTCATGCGCTTACCTGTTAGTTAGTCATTGATATCTATCAAACTAATATAGTTCAAATAACAACCAATGAAATCAATGAACAAACTACATTGTTCCAATATTGTGTGGCAGGCCAGGAGGGAATCGAACCCCCAACCTGCGGTTTTGGAAACCGCTGCTCTGCCAATTGAGCTACTGGCCTATAATCACAAAATGCTGCCTTGACCTGTATCGCAAAACACAACAACAAAACAGCATTCTTATTTAACGTCGAACTTTGTTCTACTAAACAACTATTTAAGTAGCCGACTAATACAGCTACTTAAAACTACTATTTAAAACTATTCTACAATCTTAGCAACAACACCTGCACCAACAGTTCGCCCACCTTCACGGATAGCGAAACGTAGACCTTCTTCCATTGCAACTGGTGCAATCAAAGTAATGGTCATGGCAATGTTATCACCTGGCATTACCATCTCTACGCCTTCT
>JBFFIY010000110.1:0-16995 GCA_041556195.1 Enterobacterales bacterium | reverse complement strand
GATAGCCACTGGACTTGCAATTGCTTTTTTACTCTCTCCCTATATTGGAGAACAGATGAAACAGAGGCTTCCAGCATCCAGAATTATTATTGAGTATATGAATCAGTTTTTACTTGTGGCGCTGATCTTTGATTCACTTATGCTTATGGCTGGGGCTATTTGGGCGCAGGATGCCTGGGGCAGGTTCTGGGCCTGGGATCCATTAGAAACCTGGGCTTTAATTTGTTGGCTATCAATTGGATTATTGTTGCATATTCGAGTGGCATGGAAATTGCCTGATTTAGGCTATTCATGGTTCGTTATTAGTATTTTTGTTTTAGCATTTGCCACATTTTTTGGCGTTCCTTTTATATCTATCGCACCACATCAAGGTGTGGTCTAACTTATAGGTAATACATTATGAAAACGAATAAAATTTTAATGATTTTTGCTTTCAGCCTGATGATTAGTGGATGCGGAGAACCTTCCAGCACCTCTGTTGATAACAAAGACGCTAAGAGTAGCCAAAAAACCGTAGCACTGACCAATCCGTTACCAGCAGGACATCCTGATCTATCTGGGATGCAAGCACCTGCTCATCAGGAAGCTCAAACTAGTCAAACTTCAGGCAATGTTGTTAATAGTGGTATCGTGAGAGAAACGATGAGTGCTGGAGGTTATACATACGCGGCGATAGAAGTGCAAAACCAGGTTATATGGATGGCTGGGCCAACAGTAAA
Source organism: Enterobacterales bacterium (assembly GCA_041556195.1). Lineage (GTDB taxonomy): Bacteria > Pseudomonadota > Gammaproteobacteria > Enterobacterales > 21-14-all-40-8. The sequence continues at coordinate 16,276 of JBFFIY010000110.1, read as the reverse complement.
GTTAGAGATTGGTAGTGTGGTGGGCTGGAAAGATGCCGCTTTAATGAAAGGTTTTACCAGCCCATCTCTTAATCGCACCTTTGATCAGATTTATTTTGTTTCAAGTTTCATGGAACCTAAACAAAAGAATGCAAATCAGGGAATTGTAGAAGAAGCGATACCTTCAGCGGGTTATATCTACCTTAAAATAAACTCAGGTGAAAAGTCCGTCTGGTTAGCTGCCCCGGAATCACAAATTAATGTGGGGGAAAATATTAGCTGGCAGGGTGGTGCTGTAATGAGAAATTTTGCCAGTACCAGTCTCAACCGACAATTTGATGAAATTATTTTTGTTGATCGCGTTAATAAGGAAGGTTAAACATCGTGTAACTATTCAGTTGAGGATGCATTTAGCAATTTGCTGAATAAATACAACGTCTTGTAACGGTTTAACTCGGAAGTTATCCAGGATCCCGAGTTAAACATCCATGTTGTATCTGGAAAAATTTTGTCTGAGAAAGTAGCCAGTCAGCGCTATAACCGCGAGTAACGCTGATGCTAAAAGCCAGGATAATAATCCGTCGTATTGCACTCTAAGCCCCATCCACGAGCGAATGCCGACAAAGGTCAGCTCTCCTTCTCCCAAACTAATGGATTGGCCCTGTAGTAACTGTTCTCGGCGATCACCTCGTACGATTAATACAGGATTTTCAGGAGGATGGAATTTAACTGATTCACCTTTTTCAATAGGATCCTGATCAAATTTAAGCAACATCCAGATTTTTTTCATGCTATTGGGTGGCTGCCATTCTAATTTTTGTTGTAAGGCAAAAGCTGGATAACTGGGGAGATGGACAGAGCCCAGTTGTTCTAATTTTGTTTTATTTGAGCGCCATTTAAGCAATAGCGCAAAACCTTTATTTGAAGTGATGTAAAATCGATTGCCATTAAAAACAAAAGGGTGCTGATCGGCGATAACATATTGTTGTTTGAGTTCAGCGGGCTGGCTAACCTGGATCCTGGCATAAGATCCCATGCGTTCACCATCAGCCTGATAGTTAATTTCCATGGCCAATAATTTAAATCTTAAAGGATCCAGTGGCGCGAGTTGGATCGGGGCATAGGATACCTCGTCCAGTTGACCCGAAAACTCACCTCCTTCAGTAAGTTCTACGCGCCCCTTTCTTGCGCTCATGGCATTTAGGCCAGCAATAAAAATAAAAATTAATAATGCCAGATGAAATGTCAACAGATAAGGATCTTTCTGGAGTTTGCGGGTTGTTACCAGAGCAGCGATTAAATTCAGGCTAAGCGCAACCAGTGGGGGAACTATCCAGGCCCAGTGTGAGCTTAATTGGGAATTAGCAATAATACCAAGTATTAACCAGAACACTAAAAAAGCAGTGAGTTTAGCGGAAGACAATTTTAGCAAGCTGTGCCTCTATCGCGGGTTTTCACAAGCTCGATCACGCATCCAGTCTCTACCTGTATCCCCGGATTTTGAGCCGCAATCTGTCTCTTGCCATTGCCCACTCCTGGCAAAATTGATTATTTTCAAAAAGGCATCTCGATAGTAAATACCATTGGTATAACCATTATCCTTAGAGCAGGCGCCACCCCAACCTCCGCTACCGGTACACACTTCTGTTCCAGCAGCGAGTCCAACTTCTGGCCCGACATCGTTTAAATTTACCAGAAAGGCTTTATTTTTCCAGCCATGAGGTACTGCAACATGGCACCAGTTACATTGCAAAGCACCTATTTTACTATTATGAAAATCGTGCAGTTCACCTCTGTTTGAATTAAAAAAACCTGAATCACTTAATCCGCCATTTCTATATTGAGTAGAATGGCAGCGAAAACACAAACTGGAATTTGTGACCGAGTTAGGTGTCCAGTTGCCTTTGAGAATAAAATTATTATTAGAACCATGTGGTCCCCAGGGATTATTTGCTGAGGGTTCCACTGTACTGTTGGCCGTTGCTGAACCATGACAATCACTACACAACATGGTTTGAGTGCCTATGCCTCTACTCCAGGGAGATAACCAGTTGGAAGTAGGAAGCCCACCTCGGGCAGCAGGAGTGCGACCAGTTTCTTCAATAACGGGATGCCAGGAGCGATGATTATAATTGCTGGAATTATCATAAATTGTGGAAGCGCCGCTATTGATAGCATTATTTGGCTCTCCCTTATGGCTGGTTGGCCCCTGAAATTCCATAGCGAGATTGGTGTACTGAATAAAACCATTGGTGTTGTAGGGCGTTCCGCCTCCAGAGGTGCCTAATAATGGCGGATTAACGCCAAAACCATAATTAGAGTGACACCTCAGGCAAATTTGATATTCTCGAGTTACATAAGAAGCTGATTGTAATGTACTGCTATTTAAGGGCGGGATCCCTTTTTTTACTGAAAATGAGATATCGGTATTGGCTAAAACCGGATTGGTTTCAAATGCGGTATTGGAATAAACAGGTTCAACACCAATGCTACCTCTTAAAGCCCCTGATGCAAGATTGTTATGTATATTGCTATTATCATCGTGCAGGTGAGTCCCATCGGTTTTATCCTGAATTAATACCGAATTAAATTTCTGAGAACGTATAACTCTATGAGGATTATGGCAGTCGGTACACTCTGCATGTCGATTATTGCTACTATTTAGTCCAAGTTTGGTTGGTGATTCGGAAAAGTCTGCATCCTGAATATCATGTACCTCTACAAGTTGTTGATCGGTGTTTGTGATTGGCATGTGACGAGTTAGAGAAAAATCAGTCTTAATATCCGGCACATTATTATTGGTTGTAGAAAGAATACTTGAAGCAGAAGATTGATGGCACTGATAACAGGTTTGTTCAATGGCGGGAGAGCCACCAGACTTGGGAGAGCCAATGGCATCAGTCCCTTCTCTTAATAGACGCCTGGAACCTTCAACGGTATGGGTATCATGGCAATTGAGACAGGCGGCTTTCCAAACGGGAATATTGGCTGGAAATTCACGTAAGGCAGCCGCAGCAGCGGTATAGGTCTCATCGGCATCGGTTGAATTTGCATGTACAGAAATGGCCCAGGATTGACCGCCCTTATCATGGCAGGCCAAACAGACAATATCACCTGTAGAGCTAAAAGAACTTCCGCTGGGAGAAGCCTGTTGAAAACGATTTAATCTTAGAAATTTTCTATTTATGCTCAAATCGGTATCGCGAATATGGGGATCATGGCAGGAAGAGCACTGCACCTGATTATTTTCCAAGGGAATGGTTGGATGTTGGCCTGGTAATCGATTATTAATACCATTAACAGCGTTTGAAGGATCGCGCAATTCACCATCAGCCAGACTTAAGCTTTGGTTAAAGGTAAAAGAAATAGGATGATCGTTTTTTAAATTCGTGCCAAGACGTCGAGTAAATCCGGTACTTGAGCCAGCGCCGACCGGCATGGTGCCGCCACTAGAAGTATTTTGAACATCAATAGTGGGATTTATTTGGCTATTGGCAACATTGACGGTTCCTAATGCAATGGTTCCATCATGGCAGGACAGGCATAATTTTGATGCGCCACCTGGTGCGTTGGCAACGTCTGTGGCGTTGAGAGATAGAGAGTCGTACATCTCATAGGTTGAGGTTGGGCTGATTGAGCGGTTCCATAATGGTGCACCATTTTCATTGGTTGCTCCATGTGGTGTATGGCAGAAGACACAAACCTCATCCTGGCTTGTGGCTCGAGTTGTATTTCCTGATGTCACAGACAGGTTATGCTTGGTTGAACGTATATCAGAAACCGTATCCGCTAGTGATAATGCTGTGAATTGCAGGCAAGTAAGCACTAAAAAGAGGTGTTTTATCTTGGAAAATGAGCGGCTTATTCTATTCATGCTCTTCTCCCAGATATTGGAAAACGGAAACACGACCATTGGCCATATCAGCGACATAAATGCGATCCTGTTGATCAACCCAGACCCCACTAGGCAAATAGAATTGTCCGGGTTTATCACCCGTTCCGCCCAGAGGTAATAATAATTGGCCTGAACCATCATAAATTAATAAATGATCAAAATAAGACTCTACCAGATAAACATGTTGGTATGAATCAACAGCAATACCTTTAGGCCTGTTGAGTTCACCAAGGCGATAACCTCGACGTCCAAAGCTGCCTATCATGTTTCCGTTAATATCCATTTTCACTATTCGAGCGTTCATTGTATCGGAGACTAAAATCTTGTTATTAGTGAGAGCCAGAAAAGTGGGATAATTAAATTGTAGCTCAGAATCACTATTTCCCCTTGTTCCATAACTTGTTACATATTTACCCGTTTCATTAAATACATACAAAGTATGGGCTTGTGTGTCAGCGACAAAAATTTGATGGCTGTCAGGATGGTAGACAATACCTGTCGGACGTAAGAACCGCCCCTTGCCAAATCTAAAAACTAATTTGTCATTGAGATCAAAAGCCAGAACTTCGCCCAATCCAGCATCGGATATCAATATCGTGCTATCAGGCCCTACACTCATACCGACAGGATTAATAAAATGTTCTCTTTTTGATATTTTTTTCCAAATTTTCAGCTTATTTTGCGGGATGTCAAATTTGAAAATCCCATGCATTCCGGCATCAGCTACAAGCACCTGTCCATCCTGTAACGTTAAACCATTCACTGGTCTTAGTAACATAGCTTGGTTGGTTTCAGTACGCAGCCCGGTAAGGCTTAGTAAGACATTATCCCAAAGTCCCTTGGCAACATCATTTTTTGCAGGAAAGTTAAGATCGCCAACCAGATCGCCTAGATATTCATAACGTGCGGGTTGAGGTGCTTGAGGAAAAAACAGGGTGTCAGTATTTTCAGCGTGAAACAGACTGAAGCTGCGTACTGTAGTGGTGGCGCAGGATGTCAGGGCAAGGCATAATGTCAATAATACGATTAGCCTGAGCACTAACCAGGAAAAATAGTTGGTGTTAACTGTTTTTACCATTCTGATGGCCCACCCGTTGCATCACCTCCTTTAATTCCGCTTTTCAATCCAGGTTTGCCAGAATGACATCTATCGCAATGTTCAGCACTCCAGGCGATTTCTCCGTTGTGGCACATCCCACAAAATTGACCATCAATGATATTTTGCATTTTAATATCATTTGCACCTGCTCTCATTTTAAAACCTAGTTCAGAATGGCAAACCTTGCATCGAAATCGAATTCGGTGAAACCAATGGGGATAAATAACCGGACGAACATCAGCTGCATCAGAATATCGATTGATTACAACATCGGCATATTCACCATAGAGATTGGATGCGCTCAATAAATAAGTCAAAAACATGATAGAAAAAGTAAATGGTAATTGATTCAATTTCATCATTGAACCTTTTGTTTTTTAGCGGGAAGATAAATTTTGGCGGGTTCTGGTTGTGGCCCCGGCTGCCCTTTGAAATCTTTTCTTGAAACACTATGACAACGGCGACACTCTGTTAAGGGGAAAGCAACGGCTCCATGACATTGCCCACAATAACCACCAGCTAATATGGCAAACATGTTGATGGGGTTAGAATTATATTCAGCTTTGAATGGCCGAGGATGGCAATTGCTGCAATCCAGCCAATCTGTATGTGCTTTATGGGGAAAGCGAACCATAGCCATTTCACCTGTGTCAGGAAGAATGATGTCTAAATTGGAAGTTGGCAGTGGGGCATCTTTATCAATTTGAGATCTTGGGGTAATCAATTTTTTATTCATAGCTCGCACCCAATCCACCTGATTACCTACACCTTTGAAATCTTCTGATAATATTGATAATGCCTCACCTGGGTTCTGGAGCTCTTTAAGCGCTGGATTGGTGGGATCATGCAATCCATCTTCTGCCAGAGTTTTCCATGCGCGATCATCTGGTATTGCAACTGAAGAGGGTTTATTATTATCGACTGCTAATAATTGTGCAATAAAAAAAACACAGCTGTATTTTACAAAGGGTATAATTAGCGATAGTGAAAAATTATTTTTGGACATAGCGGCACGATAACCTCAGCGGCAACAGCCTTATTAATATGAAAGCACTATAAATTAAGATGGTTAGCTTAATAGCTGTATTAAACTGATAGTTGATCCAGATCAAAAATACATATACTGCCTATAGATAGAATTAATATATACAATAGTTTTCAAATATTATATATTTTTGATCCGAAAGAAGTAAGTCCGCTTACAAAATATTTAATTGAATTGGATTTTTCGATTAATAATAAATAGTCTTCATCTCAATGTGGAAATTGTCTGTATTTTATTATTATGTGAAAACAGGCACCCAACAGACAGGATCAAAAATGTTCGTTACCCGAATTTTACAGACACTGTTTTCTATATTCTTTATTGCCAGCATAAGTGTAACACTTCAGGCTGCACCAGAAAAAAACGCCCAACAGCTTTATCGTAAGAACTGTGCTAATTGCCATGGTGCCGATGGAACGGGAACAGCGGTGTTGAGGCAGCAAATGGGGTTAAACGTTGTTGATCTAAGTAGTACAGATACCGCTATTCAATTGAGTGGCATCGATTTAATCCAATTAATAGAAACAGGACGTCCAGAATCAGGTATGCCGGGTTTTTCTCAAACGCTTAGCGAAACTGAAATAGATCAATTAATTGTGCATTTAAGTTCAAAAATTATTCCACAATTTCCAGATGTTGTTGCTTTACGAGAAGGTCAAATAATTTATCGTAGGCATTGCTCTGTCTGTCATGGCGACAGAGGACAAGTGGCTATTTGGGCAAAAGCAGGTCTTGATCCCTCCCCTGCCGATTTTTCTAATAGTGAAAAAAAGAAACAACTCAAACGACAGAGAATGTTATTTTCGGTTGAGAATGGTAGGCCTGAGACAGCCATGACATCCTGGTTAGGCCGATTTACTCGTCCACAAATAGAGAAGGTTGTGGATTATATTCGCATCGCTATTATGGATATTGGAAAATACGATAAAGAATTAGGGTTTGCTGCTGGCAAAGGGGCTCCTAACAACGATCCGTTTCTGAGTTCCAAGGATTTTAATGGTAATAAATCTCAAACGACAATGGATGTAGCCATTGATTTGCCAATAGAAGGTGTTAATAAACCCGATCCATTTCTAAATAACCCCAATTATAGTAGTAAAGTGGATCCAAATGTAGGGGATGATAATATTTTTGACCCTTTAAAAAGTGAACATGACCATAATTCGCACTTTACTGGAAACCTTAATATTTCCTTGCCCGGTAAACTCATTGGCGACAAATATAATGGAAAAAAATTATTTGAAGACAACTGTGTTGCATGTCATGGGAAAAAAGGTGATGGAAAAGGCCCAAGAGCCTTTTTTATATTCCCCAAACCTAGAAACTTCCATCAGCCTGCTGTAGTCAATCGCTTTACCAGACCTCATATATTTAACCAAATTAATAAAGGTATAAAGGGTACTGTTATGCCTGCATGGAGAGAAGTTCTAACAAAACAACAAGTTGCAGACATTTCAGAGTATTTGTTTGTAGAGCTGATCCATAAAAACTCTGTTCCAAAACAAGCTTCTAAAATTGAGTCATAGCCAGGAAATGCGAAATATTTTAGTGAAACATTCACTACGAATTGCTAGTTGGTTTTGCTTCAACCTGCTCTTTCTTGTTTTCATGTTTCAGAATACGGTCGTTGCTATGGAGGGGAAAATAGAAGATCAGAAAGCCTACCAATTAGGCCAACAGGTATATAATTATCGTTGTTATTACTGTCATGGTTATTCGGGTGACGCTAAAACACTGGCCTCGAGACATGTTGATCCAGAACCAAGAGACTTTACCAATAAAAAAATATTACAACCGAATGTAAAAGAAATGGAAAAAGCCATACGTTCAGGAAAAAATAATACGGCAATGCCTGCATTTGAAAATACGCTTTCAGACAACGAAATATCTGATGTTATTTATTTTATTCAGGTAGCTTTTATTAATGGATATGCCAAAAATGCAGTTTATCACAGTGAGGCAAATGGTTGGAGTGAACATCAAAAAAAATATGGACATTCCTATCCTTTTGTTAAGGGAGAAATTTCTATAAACACACCTGATTTTAAACTCAGTGACAAACAGAGGCAGGGAAGAGAAATATTTATGGGGGCCTGCATTAGTTGTCATGAAGTGATAGATCCTGTTGAATCTAACGAAATATGGCAACCATTAGCAGTTTCTTATCCTCGAAGTCATAGCCCATTTAGAGAACCTGACTTTATTTCTGGAGCAAGTGTTTTTTCAAAACATGATGAAGCTGTCCATGTGCAGGGAGATGAAAAACAAAAAAAAGGCTACATTTTATTCAAAGAAAACTGTGCATTTTGCCATGCAAACGACAGAACGGGAAAAAACTGGATTGGACTGTTTTTAGACCCAAAACCCCGTGATTTAACCGATAAAAAATATCTTAACAAACATAACATAAACAGTCTGTCAAAAGTAATAGAAATGGGTGTGCCTGATTCGTCAATGCCTCGTTGGGATAGGGTTCTTACGAGGAAACAAATAGAGCTAATTGCTACATATATACTACGTAAAGAAGGAAGAGAAAAAACAGAAAATGCAAGCTATAATATTGAGGACGATTAGATGTATAATATATTGTCTCCCAGCATTTTATTGTCATTATCTTTATTGCTTCTTGCTTGCAATCAAAAAAATAAAAACCATACATTAGCAGAACTGTCGTTAGAAAATGTTTCAATGATAAACAGACAATACCAGTTGGGAAGTCTTATTCCACAAGGTGGCGCTATTGTTAATTTATGGGCAAGTTGGTGTTTACCCTGTCGAGAAGAATTACCGCAGTTGACTCAATTATCACATCAATTATCTACAAAGCAAATTGCTGTTATTTTAATTTCTGTAGATGAAGATCGTTTCCTTTTTGAAGAATTTCTTAAATCTTATCCACAAACATTACCAACCTTCCGAGCCGTGTCAATGTTAACCCCCGAAGTACTTCCTACAACCTATTTAGTAGATAATCGAGGTGTGGTGTTAGAACAAATAAATGGCTATCAATCATGGAATTCTAAGATTATGTCTGAACATGTAATTGATGTGTTGGGATCTAAAAAGGAGAGGTTGTCGCAATGAGTTTTAAATTAAACTTGAATTTTAGAAAAAAGGGAATTCTATTTGTTGTAATAGTTATAACGGTTGCAGTTTCTATTAATCTTTATGCGGCATCTCATCAAACAAGGTTAAAAAAACAGTTTAATGAATTATCTGTGTTAAGGGTGAAATCTGATTTGCTACAAAAAGCGCAACTGAGTGCGTTTAATTCCGTAACAGATCTATTAATATTTTTTCAAGCAGAAAGCCGCAAAACTACCATTGAGTTAACGCATGAAAAATTTTTGGATTTGTTGGCAAATTACAATCAGATTATTGAGCAGTTTCCAGAGCAGAAAGAAAAATTTAAGGCCTTCTTGCAGTCATTAGCAATGTCAGTTTCAAAGCCAACACCTAAGGCTTTAAGCGAATTAGCTAGCCATTTGTCATTGTTTCATACGGCTATTAGTTCATTGCAGTTAAAGGTAATGAATGAGCGAAAAAATTTAGAAAAGCAATATACGGAAGGTTTGCAAACTCTAGTCGTTGAAATGTTGTTACTGGGCCTGGCCTCAATTGTGTTTATAGCACTCGTTGTTTTTGTTTTTATGAGAAGAATTACAGGAGACATATACACCTTGAATTTTGCTTTAGGAAGAACATTGGATTCATCTTCTAATCCATTTAAACATGAACTCAATCGAAGTGATGAGTTACAGCTTCTGGCCGTTAAAATTTCAGAATTGTTTCACCAACTCAAACAACGTGAACAATCTCTAAACATAGAACAACGGCATCGTTCTCATAGAGAGCAAAACCTTGCCCTGGAACATCTTACACAAGGTTTGGTCCATGCTATCGGTAATCCTGCGGCAGGTTTAAGTGGTTTAATTCAGCAACTATTACAAGATGAAGCAATCGTAGATATAAACACACGGTCTTTATTGAAGACAATGGAAAGTTCTGTTGCGCGTATTTTGAGTATTAATGAAGATCTCAAACATTTTTCTGAACGTACAGGTAATCAGCGAGAATTGCTCGATCTTAATCAAATGATTTCCGAGCAAATTCGTTTGTTGAATTATGACGAAAAATGGTATGGGGTAACTCTGGAAATGGCTACAGTTGTAAATATTCCAGCTATATTTTGTAGCCGAGATGACATCAGTTTAATATTCGACAATCTACTTGAAAATGTTCTTGATGCTTTTAAAATTTCAGATAAAAACAAACATAAATTGCGTCTTGAAACCTTTGTAAATGATGACACTTCTGCGGGATTTGTTGTAACTGATAATGCAAATGGTATGGATGTTGAGGTTAAACAAAATGCTTTGAATGCTTTCTTTTCAACAAAAACCGAACATTCTTCTGGTGTAGGTATGGGGTTATTGTCTGCACTGTCAATGGTGGAAAAATACTCAGGTAAACTTTCTATTGCTTCAAAGCCTGAAGTAGGCACTTCTGTCACCGTGGTTTTGCCAACTTTATCGGAGCAGCCTGCTCAAAACATGTATACTAGTCCGGACAATTTACAAAAGAATTTATTGATTGAAAAAACCATAGTAGCAGGTGAATCATAATGACTTATCATGCATACATCTATCTGCTCCTGACCTTGTTTTTGGTGTTTGTTATTTATTTTTTAGCCAGATGGAATCTTAATTTCAAAAGTAATAAAAAACATGAAAAGTATGACAGCAATCAATCTGGTTATATTAATGCACAAATGAAAGCAGAATTACTTGGTTCTATTATTCATGAGCTTGGAAATTGTGCCGCAATAATTGTTCCCACTATCGATAAAATTAAAAAAACGCTTTCTAAAAATGCGAATATAGATGATGAAATGAAACTGGATTTACAACTCACTACGCATCAACTCAATCGGATAATTGCTGCAAAACAGGATGCTTCAATGTTTAATCAGCTTTCTGAAAGTTCTTCCGAATTTACCAACATCAATGAGGCGATATCAACTTGTTGGAGATCGCTGCGATATGATAAAAAAGCAGATGGCATAGAAAGCAATATTGTTCTTTCTAATGAGATCCCCATGTTAAATATTTCATGCCCCGCATTTATGTCTATTATAATTAACTTAATTGACAATTCTCTGGATGCTTTGGATGGTGCAACTGGCGTGAGAAAAGTTAATGTTGAAACTTATCCTGGTGACAACCAGGTTTATATCAAAGTATCAGATACTGGATGTGGAATTAAGTCTGAATATCTGGAAAAAGTTACACTGCCTAATTTTACTACCAAAGAAAAAGGCAAGGGTACGGGTTTAGGGTTGTCTATAGTAGAAAAAATGTTACATGAATATGATGGAAATATTTCCATTGAATCTCAGGAAAATATTGGTACAAATGTGACTGTAAGTTTACCTGTAGTTTCTTTGACTGGAGAACGTTGATGTCTTTATCCTCTTTAAATGTCCTTATCATTGACGATGAACTGGCTATTCGACAAATTCTACAAACATTTTTATCGAATAATGGCTATGAGGTGCAAACTGCTGCAAGTGGTGCCGAGGCCATAGATTTATTTAAAGAACAATACTTTGATATTGCATTTTGTGATGTTAGATTAGGAGATTGTATTGGAATTGATTTGATTAAACAGCTTAAAAGCGAAGGCATTGAAACAGAGTTTATCGTGATGACTGCTTTCGCCTCAGTGTCAACAGCTATTGAAGCCATGCGTGTGGGTGCGTTTGATTATCTTATGAAACCTATGCGTAATGAAGACATTTTACATCGTATAAAACAACTGCAAAATGTGTTAGAACTTAAAAAAGAAAACACACATTTACGTGGACTGATAACAGATAATTCTGCCAATATTTATACTCCACAATCTGAGTCGATGAAACAATTAATGCAAATGGCAGAAAAAGTTGCTCGTTCAGATCGAGATGTATTGATAACTGGTGAAAGCGGTACTGGTAAAGGCGTACTCACTCGTGAATTACATCGGATCAGTAATCGAGCTAATGGCCCACTAGTTTTGGTAAACTGTGCTGCGATTCCAGAAACATTGTTAGAGTCTGAATTATTTGGACATGTAAAAGGGGCCTTTACTGGAGCCGATAAAAATAAAACCGGTCTGTGTTCTGAAGCAAATGGTGGGATTTTGTTTTTAGACGAAATTGGAGAGCTACCTCTCTCAATGCAAGCCAAATTATTACATGTAATAGAAAACAAAAAGGTTCGTCCAGTTGGCAGCAATAAGCATATCCCTGTTAATATTCGTATTATAGCTGCTACTAACTGTGACTTACCTAAAATGATTACAGAAAAGCAGTTTAGAGAAGATTTATTTTTTCGCTTACAGGTATTGCAGCTAGAGTTACCTCCTTTACGTGAAAGGCATGGAGATATTGAACCTCTAATCAAATTTTTTATACATAAAGAATGTCAACGTGCAGGCATTAATCAGACATTTACCATTGATGAAGATGCAAAAGAATGCATGTTAAATTATGATTATCCTGGTAATCTTAGAGAGATGGAAAACACATTCGCTCGGGCGGTTGCGCTTGCGGAAGATTTTCATATTACTGTCACTGATTTGCCACCTGTTTTTTTTAAAAATCACACTACCGGCTCTCAGGCTACTTCATTAAGAATGAAAGTGCGTCAATATGAAATAAAATTAATCAATGATGCTTTAATCGCTTCAAGTAATGATCGTCGTAAAGCTTCTGAAATATTAGGTATTGGCTTGTCTAGTCTATATAGAAAACTCGAAGAAATAGAGGAAGAAAATGAAAACTAATCAACTTGTTATTATATTTTTATTCAGTGGACTAATCTTTAGCGCAGAAGCATATTCCTCTGAGGTAAAAGTTACGGAGATGACGACTTCTGAAATCAAACAATTAACAGATGAGGGATTAAAAGAATGGGGGAAAGATAATTTGCCCCGTGCTTTTGAATTACTGGGAAAAGCCGATAAAGCAGGTTCAATACCTGCAACCATAGCCCTGGCTCAGATTTTTCATTCAAGTGATGAATTTGAGATAGCTTTTCCACTACTAAAAAAAGCGAGTCAGGCTGGTGACAATGGCAGTAGCTTGCGTCTGGTTGATTATTACAATCGCGGCTTGGGCATAAAAAAAGCGAATTTTGTGCAAGGCAAAAAACTATTAGATAAATTGCTGGTAGTTAACTTTTTACCTGCGAGAATGTATCAGGCAGAAATGTTTGAGTATGGTCGTTTCGGAGCTGAAAAAGATCTGAAATTAGCCCGCACTATCTATCTGGAGTTGGCCAATAAAGCATTTCGTCCAGCCATGCTAAGGTTAAATACCGCTTATCGCCAGGGTGAACTGGACTTAAAGCAAAATAGAGCAGAGGCACAAGTATGGCTTACACGTGCCACTAATATTTCTCCTGAAAAGAATTCGGGATCCAGCGAAAAAGGAGCGTCCCATGATTAATAGACAGAGACTTACGATATTTTTTATTCTTTTGCTTACAATACACACCACTCAAGTTTCTGCTGGTGATAGTTTTAAAGGCCAGGGACTTTACCAACAAAGTTGTAGCAACTGCCATGGAACGAGAGGAAAGGGTAATATCCCAGGAATGCCAGACTTTACCAAGCAGCAGGGGTTGCGTAAATCAGACCCCGGTTTATTGCAAAGATTACGTAATGGCCGAGGCACATGTCCTCCCTTTGCTGGCATTGTAGCTGATGAGGATTTATTAGATATAATCAGCTACCTGAGAACAATGAGGCGTTAAAAAGTGCAACCTAAATTATTTCAACGCATTACTTTTTTAAGTGGTTTATTCCTTTTGCTTGGCTGTAAGCAGGATGCGGCAATACATCCAACTATTTATCATGTTGAGGAGGTCTTTAAGACCGGTCCAACGGTAGTGGTCAGGTCTCTAGCTGCAGATAACAACAAAAAACAATTATGGGTAGGTACATCCGCTGGTGCAAATCAGGTAAATTATCTTACTGGCGATTTAATTGCGACCTATAATCGAGACAATGGCCTTGCCAATGAATATGTTTTTGGCCTACATGTAGCCGCTGATGAGAGTATTTGGTTTGGGACTAATGCGGGAGGCGTTTCAGTGCTTAGAGATGGTAAGTTTAAAACTTATTTTCCTCTTCATGGACTTGCCGATTATTGGGTTTATACCTTTGCAGAACAAGCTGATGGAAATATGTGGATTGGCACCTGGGCTGGAGCAAACTTAATGGATCCTGTTACTGAAAAATTCGACACTTATGTTAAAGAAATTATCAATGAATGGGTATATGCCATTGATATTGATGAATCAGGAGTGATCTGGTTTGGAACGGAAGGTGGTGTAAGCAGGTTTGATGGTGAAAACTGGCAAGAATGGTCTCATCAACAGGGGATAGGAGCAAACAATATTGACAATCTCCCTGTGAGTAAAAATTCGGGTCTGGGTACACGTACTCGCCATGATTTGGGGATTTTAGCGGGAGGGCGCCCTACCTATAACCCAAGCTATGTATTTTCTTTAGTGGTTGATAAAAATGATCAGACTATCTGGGTTGGTACCTGGGGAGGAGGTGTTAGCCATTTTGATGGTAAGCAATGGTCAAGCTATACAACAAATGATGGTCTTGCAGGTAATATTGTCTATTCCATACTACAGGCTTCTGATGGTTCATTCTGGTTTGGCACTAACGCAGGTATAAACCATTTTGATGGCGTTAATTGGCAAACCCTGCAAGTTCATCAATCAGACGTGGGAGGCGATGTATACGCGCTTACAGAAACTCTGGATGGCGTTATCTGGGCAGGTTCTCGTGGCGCTGTTAGCAAATTGACTCCAATAGGCTCCTCTTCTAACTAAAGGTGTGATCATGAAACTTTTTTCTCCATCAATTTGGATATATGGCATCATGGCGCTGATGTTAGTTAAACAGTTTGATTTATCTGCCGCTGATCCTGCTCTTAGTGAAACACACCCAAAAAGAGCTATTTTTCAGCAATTTAAAATGGGACAGAGAAATGTCAAAACGATTTTAGCTGAAGAGGAAATTGTATGGATTGGCTCATCCAGCGGATTAATCAAATATTCAGTCAATCAGGACGACTATCATTTTTTTAACAACCATAATGGATTGAGAGCGAATGGTGTCTTCAGCATAGACCGAATAGACGATAAACATCTGGCTATTGGCACCTATGGCGGAGGTTTGGCTATTCTCAATGAAACCAATAATGATTGGCAACTTTATAACGTACCTGATGGGTTAGGCGATCCCTTTGTATATGATGTTTTGACTACAAAAAATGGAGATTTATGGATTGCTACCTGGACAGGTGTTAATCGAATTAAAGGTGGAGATCTAAAGGACAAAACTGCTTGGGAATTGCATACTGTTGCCAGCACTAAAGGTGGATTACCTAATGATTGGGTTTATGGTCTGGAAGAAGGCCTTGATGGCACTATCTGGCTAGCCACAGAAGGTGGCCTGGCACGTTTTAAAGATGGAGTCTGGGACAATTGGTCTCACAAAGAGGGGTTAGGAGCTGATTATGAATTGGTGAAGGAAGCCGCTAAATCAAGCAGGGATCCTGGAAGTTTTTCACGGCACCACGCCAAACAAAAAAAAGAACAGGGTCTGGTTGGGGTCAAAACAGCCTACAACCCAAATTATGTAGTGAGTATGGCCATTACAGAAAAAGGGAATGTATGGGTGGGAACCTGGGGCGCTGGTCTGTCACACTTCGATGGTTCCAAATGGAAAACCCTTACAGATAAGGATGGGCTGCCATCAAATCACATTTTTATGTTGCACTATCTACAGGGATTTTTATGGATAGGAACAAGTAGAGGCCTGGTGAAGTATGATCTTACCACCAAAAAAATGATCACCTATACTCGTGCCGACGGACTTTTTGCCGACTCTGTTTTTTCAATGGATACTCAAACAGATGGTAGTTTATGGATAGGGAGTTTTGGTGGCGTTAGTCATATTGTCAGTTTTCCAGATAAATGATTTTCAAATACAGTTCAAGCCACTAAAAAAGCCGCTTTAGATGCCTATAGAAGCTAATTGATAGTTTATTCGGGTGTAACTATTCAGCTTACCCCTAAAATGAGCCATCTCATCGTTCAAAAATGGTCAAATAATCGAGTATACTCACATTTTTTGCCTCGATCTGACTCATTTTAGAGGCAACCTGAACAGTTACGGGTACATGTAACAACTC
>JBFFIY010000109.1:0-17132 GCA_041556195.1 Enterobacterales bacterium | reverse complement strand
AGTTGTTACATGTACCCGTAACTGTTCAGGTTGCCTCTAAAATGAGTCAGATCGAGGCAAAAAATGTGAGTATACTCGATTATTTGACCATTTTTGAACGATGAGATGGCTCATTTTAGGGGTAAGCTGAATAGTTACAAATCAAATAACTATAAATTTACAACACTCTAAGGAGAAGTACTATGGAATATGTCATTATTGCATTTGCCGTTTTTGCCATCACGCTTGTATTTAAAGGCGTAAAACAGGTACCACAAGGTAACGAATATACCCTGGAAAGGTTCGGAAAATTCATTCGTCCCCTTCGTCCGGGGTTACACCTGATTATCCCATTTATTGAATCCATCGGTGCTAAAGTGAACATGATGGAAAATGTACTAGATATACCAGAGCAGCAAGTCATTTCAGCCGATAACGCCACAGTAACCATTGATGCCGTGTGCTTTTATCAGGTAATGGATTCTGCACAGGCCACCTATGAAGTTACTAACTTAAGTCGTGCCATGCAAAACCTGACCATGACCAACATGCGTACAGTATTAGGCTCAATGTCATTAGATGAAATGTTATCCAAGCGCGATGAAATCAATGCGCGAATTTTGACTATTGTTGACCAGGCTACCAATGCCTGGGGCGTTAAAGTCACTCGTATCGAAATTCGAGATATTCTACCTCCACGAGATCTGGTAGATGCCATGGGCAGACAAATGAAAGCAGAAAGATTAAAAAGAGCCGCAATTCTCGAAGCGGAAGGTGATCGTCAAGCACAAATTTTACGCGCAGAAGGCCTTAAAGAATCCGCAATTCTAGCAGCCGATGGTGAAAAAGAAGCGGCCTTTCGCGAAGCTCTGGCAAGAGAAAGGCTGGCTGAAGCAGAAGCCAAAGCAACTCAGATGGTATCTACGGCAATCGCTGAAGGTGACGTACAGGCAATTAACTACTTTGTAGCTCAAAAATATATCGAAGCACTAAAACAGGTAGCTTCAGCCGAAAACAGTAAACTCATCATGATGCCACTCGAAGCCTCCTCCATCATTGGTTCAGTGGCTGGTATTGCAGAAATTGCAAAAGAAACCTTTAGCAAAACTGCGAAGATCACCGGAGAAGTCTAATGGAATGGCAGCAATGGTTAGCAGACGCTCAATATTGGCATTGGGCAGTAGCAGGTATTTGTCTTCTGATTCTTGAAGCTTTTGCACCGGGCACCATTTTTATGTGGCTTGGGATCTCTGCCCTGGTGGTTGCTATAGTCAAAGCCATTATACCGGTAATGGGATGGGAACTTCAGTGGTTTATATTTGCCATATTTTCCATTGTCTCAATCATCGGTTGGAGAATTTTTTTCCACAGACATCCCTTGCCCGATGAACTGGAGCCATCCAAACTTAATCAACGTGGGAAAAGCATGATAGGCCAAAAATACACCTTGTCACAACCTATAGAAAATGGTCAGGGACGCGTACAAATAGGTGATAGCTGGTGGCGTATTGAAGGCTCTGATCTGCCTGCGGGATCTTCAATTGTGATCACAGGTTCAAAAGGTTCAACATTAACAGTGACACAAACTGACGAACCTCAGCTCAGGGTAAAATAAAAAACTAAAGATATCCACCACAAAGCACACGAAGAGCACGAAGATATAAATAATTTAAAAAACAGGAAATAGCCCAGATTAAAAGTACCATTTCATGGAGAATTGCCTTTTATTTTACTTTTTATATCTTTCTTCGTATTCTTCGTATTCTTCGTGTGCTTCGTGGTAAATTGTTATATTTTTTATCTTAATTTGTTTTTTTAAAACAAACACTTCAGGTTCACACTAATGGCTGACTTTATTCCACTCAAACAATACCAAGAATACCCAGCCGCAGAAATGCAGGCGCGTGCGGAAGACTTTTATCAGGAAATGTCCAGAAGACGTACAGTACGAGAATACTCTTCAAGAGAAGTCAGCCTGGCAGTTATTGAAAAATGTATTGCCACAGCGGGTACAGCGCCTAGCGGTGCCAACCTGCAACCCTGGCATTTTGTCGCCACTCAAAACCCTGAGATCAAACACCAGATAAGACTGGCTGCAGAAAAAGAAGAAAAAGAATTTTATCAAAGCAAAGCCCCTGAAGAATGGCTGAAAGCCCTTGCGCCTCTCGGTACCGATGAACACAAACCCTTTTTAGAAAAAGCACCCTGGTTAATAGCCATCTTTGCCGAAAAATATGGCATAAACGAAGATGGCAGTCGCTACAAACATTACTATACACCAGAATCTGTCGGCCTGGCCTCAGGGTTACTTATTGCTGCACTGCATCACGCGGGCCTTGCTACCCTGACCCATACACCCAGTCCAATGGGTTTTCTTAAAAACATCCTGAATCGGCCTGATAATGAACGTCCTTTTCTACTTATCGTGACAGGTTATCCAGACAAAAACGCACTGGTACCCGATATACAAAGAAAAACAATATCAGAAATCTCGACGGTTATGAACTAAAAAGGATTACTTAACCTCAAGCATGGGTGGTGGGCATTTGTCCACCCTACCTGGCTAATTTCATGCTAATGTCGGCGACCATTCAAATGGAACAAAGGCCTCATCTAAAGGCGTTTCAGCAATATGGTTGATATAGTTGCTCATCACTTTATGTGAAACTCCTAACACTACTTCCATAAACTGTCGTTTTCCATAACCGGCAGCAAAAAATTTTTCCAGTTCAGCGTTAGCAACTTTTCCCTGATTTCTTACTATTGAGACTGTCATTTCATGTAAAGCCTGGAGTTTTTCTGTTGGCATAGGCTGAGCATTTCTTAAAACATCTGACAAAGCGGGATCAACTTCCATCATCTGGGCTATTGCTGTATGAGCAGGTACACAATAATAACAACCATGTTCAATGTTTATTGTTTGCCAAACAACGGTTAACTCTTCAATATTAAATGACGAGTTTTTAAAAATAGCGGTTATTGTTTTATAACCTTCAAGCAAACTGGGAGACTCTGCCATAACCCCTTGCAAGTTAGGGATCATGCCAATATTTTTTAATGAATCCTCAAGCAATGGTTTACTCTGTTCAGGTGCTGTTTCAATATTATGTATGGTAAAACTAGTCATGTTATTTTCTCTTTAACTAACCTAAAAATTAAACAACTTTAGTTCAGGATAAGAGAAAAATCTCTTAAACAGAGTTCAGGTTAGTTAAGAGCAGGAAAGCTCAGATATTCCATCAGAAATATCAAGTTCTTTTCTCGTTTTAGAAATCTGTTTTTTCTTTTCCTCCCACACCTGATGTAATGCTTGTAAAGAACTGACAGGGGTACTAAGGGTAAGATATTTCAACTCATCACCATGAGCTCGGCCAAGCTGATAACGAATGGATAGCTCTATTTCCTGAAAAAAATCATCAATATTTTTACTTTCAAACCAGTCGGCTTCAATATCGGTAGCCACTTCCCGCAGGATCGCTGTAAACTGGGTTTTAATGTTGGTGGATTCCATTCTTTGTTACTCTGTTAATTATAAGGTGAGCAAATTATTCAATGAAAAAACATTTTTAGCTAGTAACGCTGGGTAACGCTTTACAGCCCCAAGGTAAAATTAAGGTAAAATTTGTTGAATAACAGATGGTTACAAGGAAAATATAAGAAAAGTCAAGCTGGAAAAAAGTTAAGGAGAGGTTAAATCAATTGTCTCCAGATTAGTTTCACCACCAACTACTCGGCTGGAAATCATTAATGTAGCATCGCTATTCAGTGAAAAATCTCTAACAAATAACTCCCTCACTACCGTTTCTTCACCGCCAGATAGCGGACGTTTCACCAGTTGAAAACCACCATCAATTTGTTTTGCATAATAAAACTGACCATCAATCACATCATATTGACTCGATTTCCAGATCTGCGAAAACTCGGAAAGTGGCATTAATTCTGTAATACCACCCACTACTGATAATTTAAATAAGTGACGATCCCGTATAAAATATAAACTACCATTCTCTCCCGCTTTTGGTACTGCGCCTCGGGTAATTGAAGGCGTCAGTTTCATAGTTTTAATATCTAAACGAGATATGCGTTCATCTTTTGTCTGAAAATAGAGGTACTTTCCATCCAGGGAAAATGTGGGGTTAGAGGAGGACTCTTTGTTTATATACAACTCTTTTCCTGTTTTATCTAATAAAACTACTCCCCAATCCGCATCATAGGCCAAAAACTCGCCATTGGGAGATAGTGCCAGGCTTTGAATGACAACTGAAGACTGTAAATGGGTGAACTGAAACATGCCCACTTTGTTGGATGACCATACCTGATACAGGCCATCACGTTTACTGACAAAAGCCATGGTTTCACTGGATTTAGCCATAGCAGGACGAAAATCGGAGAAAGAAGATGAAAGAGATGTATCAATGCTATTTTTATTTAAGTCAGCAATATACACATCATGAATAGAGTATTCTCCTACCATAAAGACAATCTGTGTATCATTAATTGAAAAAGGATTATAAACAGGCGATTTTGTATTGTCCTCAATAACCGAAACCACGCCCTCCATATCTACAATAGATAATTCTGAATGAGCAGTTCGTACAATCAGGTGATTACCCTGATTAACCCAGGCAACGGAAAAAGGAAGGCTATTAACGGTGGTTAATTTTTTATGGGTATTATTGCCTAAATCAAGCACCCATAATTCAGTACCATTAACGCCTGTGATATTACGTAAGTAGGCTATTTTATGGGATTGTTTCGAGTAGGAAAAACTATAATCACCATGCCCCTTAATATGCTCAACATCTGTTAGGGGAAATAGTTCTCGCGTTTTAATTTCCATACGATAAAGTGCCAGGGGAGATTCGCGTTTACGTTTATAACTAAGATAAAGGTTATCTTCATCTTTCCAGCTAATTTCATGTCCCGCTGTACCTTTAGGGCATGGCATAAGAGGTATTATATTGGATAAGCTTAGTTTGACAGCATCAAAATCTGCCAGCATATAATCACATTGCGTGGTTAAATTGGCGCGATTAAAAACGATTCGATTACCCAAAGGGGAGATCTCAGCATAATAATCACCACTTTTAGTGCTGCCTGTATCGGTTAATTGGGCATAACCCGATTGCGCCAGAGATTTTGCCATTAGACTCAATGATCCCGTTCCATCTTGTGGAGCCTGGTGAGAAAATACCATGACATTGGCATTGGCATTATAAGAGCCATAGATTTCTTTGCCCTTAAGTGAGGTGATGGGTTTGGGATCCGTTGTATTTACCTGAATGCCTGAGTTTTCTCCAAACAAATAATAAGTAAAACCTGCAAAGAACAGTATAAAAACCGTTAGTGCCGCTATAACTGAGGTGGTCAATTTATAAGAGGTGTTTGCTAATAGTCCCTTTTTTTCAGCATAATCATAACTAACCTCGGGTAAAAATCGATACCCCTGTGATTTAACTGTTTCGATATAATGCGGATTTTTAGAATCATCCCCCAGGGTTTTACGCAATAGAGCTATGGCCATATCGACAGTTTTATGGCCCACCACTTTATCTTGCCAAACAGACTCAACAAGCTGTTTTCTAGTGAAAATTTGCCCCTGATGCTCACAAAAAAATTGCAATAAACGAGATTGAATGGGGGTTAGAGCATGACTAACTTTACCACTGCAGAGCTTGTTGTTGGCAATATGGTAAGTCCATTGCTCAAACCGAAGGCTAATGGGAAGTTTTTGCATAGCACCAGAGCGAGCGTTAGAGCTAATGTCAGTTTTTATGTTTTTTTCCGCTGTTTCTAACGTTTTATCCATAAGTTTTCCAATTATTTTTGCACCCTACAATAGATCCGTTTAACGTAGCAAGGCTGCATGTGGCAGCTCTTTATAACCGGAGAAACACCATGTTTATTAAAAAAATATTATCACCTGCTCTTATTATCAGCACCCTGTCGGCACCAATTGCAGCCTCATCCTATACCAACCAGAAAAACATAGAAAAAAATCCTCTTACTATAGCAGTAAATCTCTGCTCTCCGTTTCCAGAATGTAAAATTGAGCTAGAACAAAACGATCTCAGTAAAACCACTCAAACCACAACTGATAGTGCAAGCAAACAACCTGCGCCAGTTAACCTGTCGCAAGATCTAAAAAGCTGGTGGGAAAACTTATTAGGGCTATAACCCTATATAACCCGAAAGGCGGCATTTAGCAGTAGCCGCTTTTTTTAACACTTGCACTGCAATTCCTGCATTTTAGCCCTTATCTTTTTGCTCTTTATGGGTCTGCTCTTACAAGTCAAAAAGAACCACAATTTTATTCACAAATAGAATAATGCCAACCCTCCAGCTTTTTCATTTAACCCAAGGTTAATTGAGTATCTAATAAAAAAGCTATAAATACCTAGTAATGTTTAGGTAAACTTATTGCCTCCAAGGTAAAATCAACGTAAATATTGTTATATAACAGATAGTTAATACAGAAATTATCTAAAAAAACACCTGGATGGAATTTCTGGAATATTAAAAATACGACAAGCACTGTGTCACTATAAGCACTAAAAACAGTGCCAGAATTGGGGATTGCTGGTTGATTTGCGTACAGTTACACGCCAATATTAGGTCATCAAACACTATTTATGCATTCTCAAACAACTTTCATCAAACATAAACAGTAAAACCATTTTATAGAGTTTCACTCAAGAAAAAATCTCTAATCTCGATTTAATCTTTCCTGATTTTTGATGCTACAGGTTTAAAAAACATAAACAATAAGTTATTGGATAAAGCCATAATTTCATTTCAGGACTTAGGTTAGTTTTTTTCTAACGATGTCTATCCTTTTTGATCTCATCTAAAGGAATTTTTAAATTTAGAAAAGCTATAATTGTTAGACATTAAAAAGGTGAACTATTCCGACAGATTTTGGAGTATGGCTGGTTTTTTAGTATTTTTATGGTAGAGTCAGGTAGATAAATGGGGTTGGCATGTCCCACAATTTCTATTTCTTTTATTACTGTACACTCGTGTTGCCGATTAGTACCATAAACTTATATAAATAAATTGTAACTATTCAGCTTACCCCTAAAATGAGCCATTTCATCGTTCAAAAATGGTCAAATAATCGAGTATAATCACATTTTTTGCCTCGAACTGACTCATTTTAGGGCCAATCTGAACAGCTACAGGTGCATTTAGCAACTCGCTGAATAGTTACAATAAATTAAGGATAATATAATGCAATTAACAAAAAGAAATGGGCTAAAAACCTATAGTTTCATTTTTATACTGTTCTCTTTTTTCCTCTCACAAAATATTAATGCACAAGAAGAGTTTGATTTTTCTTTAGAATGTGAAAACTGTACCGACTTACAAATGGAAAGCACTGCACGCACTGCTCCCCAAATTTCGGGTTCATATAGCGTGGTAGTTTATTCTTTAAATATGAAAAAAATAAAGGGGTTCACTGTAAATGCTATTATTGAGGATGGAGAGGGGATTACTATTGAAAGAGTAAACTCTTTTTCCGTTAACTATTTCATATGAAGTCGAAGAAACTTTCTTGAAAATGGCAAATATTTTAGAAAGCATAAAAAATACCACTATACCAATAATAATACCTGGGAGTGTTTGTGATTCAAGTGCATGTATGACTACTGAAGCAGGTATAGTTGATGTGAGTACGTTTTTGAGAGGCCACTTTGGCACTCAGACTCTTATTTTCAGTTCTGTATCTACATTTTTCAAAAAAATATGGGATAAAAAGACTAAAGATATGACAGTGGATGTATGTTTTCAAGATGGACAATGTATCAAAATGAAATTAGTTAGTGCATTCAGCACCATTGCGTTTGTGCCTGTTAGTCCTTCTTCTACTCCAAATACCAGTGGTGGAAATGAAAGCACAAGTACAAACAACGGTGGAGCAGACAGTGTATCTATAGGTTGTTCTCAATGGTCTGATTACTATGTTGATGGTGCATATCAGTTCAGCACCTGTGATAGCTATGTAATAATGCACGTATAGATAATAATGCACGTATAGATAATAGAAAGGTTATGTGACTAATTAAATTTGTTACATAATCGATTAATCAAACCATCGGCTATGGAATTGTTAACCTCAATAGACTTAAAGTTGACTGTCAATTCCATAGTTCATTAAAAAAAGGAAAAAAATCATGACATCTAAAATATTGACATATGCAGGGATCGGAATATTTACATTGTTGATTTTTATCGCAGGGGCATATAGTGGTGCCACAATGGCGTTTCAGATGAATGGCGCTTCATATACTCAGGAGCATGTCGATAATGGAAAGCTTTTTCTTTATGCCTTAAAAAAATTGGAAGAAGACAAAAATATAGACAGTGCCATTGCTTCCTTAAAAAACGGCTTATTCGCTAAAGTCGCAACAGTTGGCTTTCAACTTGATATGCCCACTAATGCCAGAGATAAGGAACTTATAGAGTCTTTTTATACAGGTGTTATCGATTACTTGAATAAGCATGGCGGCCTTTACCAAACCTACCAGGTAATCGAAGACGGACAGACAACAGAAAAACAAACGGCTTATTCTATATTGTTGCAAGAGTTTGCAGAGAACCATAACAAACAAAAATAAGTTGTACAGAGTTCAATAAGAAATAAGACCAATGAAAATTGGTAGTAGCAGTGAAGCAACTTATGGATGTTCCATGTTATCTTTGGCAGGTTTTATCGCTGAATTAAAATTGTCCACGGCAAGTGTTTTTGTGGTTATCAAGGTGGACTAGCGTAGCAATAGCTATGTTATGGGTTGCGGGTTCAATACTAAGAACTACTAAAATAGTTACTGGATGACTGTTCTTATTCCCTGACAGAGGTTAATTAACAACTCAAGCATTTTTATAATCTTTAGGCGAACATCCAAATTGTGCTCTAAAACATTTACTAAAATGACTCTGACTCGAAAAACCAACCTGAAAGGCTGCATGTTGAATATTATAACCATCTTTTAAAATCGATTTAGACTTTTCAAGTCGATATAGTCTCAGATATTTTGAGGGAGTCATATTGACGGAGCTTTTTACCTTCCTGAAAAACTGTCTTTCACTCATAGCAATTTCAAAAGCTATTGTGGCAATTGTGGTTGAAGGGTCAACGTAGATGTTCTCTAATATATCATTTAGCTTTGAGATAAATTTAGCTTGTTGAAAAAAGGGGGGTTCTTCAGAATCAAGCTGAACCTGCTCCTCTTCGGGTTGTTGTTTTTGCGCTATCGGTTGGAAAACAATTCCACCAATGCCTGTTTTTAAAAGACGAATACTACCTAAATAATTTTTTAACCGAGCTTTTAATACTTCAAGTTCCAATGATTCGGGTAAATATTCATCTATCATTTCCCGCAATATGTAAGCAATGCGAGTTTTAACATCTATCAATTCCATTTACTATGACTCCATTTCAATAGTTCAAATAGAGTATTCCATTTTAAAAGGCCATGAGGATAGTACCCCCTTAAAATCAGGTGTCTTTATGCAAATTAATTTAGTAACAAATAGTTTCAGCAAAATCAGAAGTAAGAAAAAGTCAGTTCTATTCTCTCCAGATCAGTTTCTTCAATTTATTTGGCGCTTTACTTGTTCTGCCTTAGATGATGCTTATCCAAACCACTCAATTGTGACTAAATGAGGGTTGTTGATCTTGGCCTTGAATAAAACAGATTTGTACCTTTTTCATGCAGACTGCTAGAATATGGCTCCCAGTGATAAAAAACTAACAGGAAAGCACTCAAATGCATTTATCAAAAATAATAATAATCCTGGCCATGGCTATTTTTTCAAGTAGTTTACTGGCAGAAGAAAAGGCAAAAACCAAACCTAAAAAACCGCGCTTTGAACATAACATCATTAAAGAAACCTTTCATTTCGATAGCAACAGTTTGAAAAACATCTCACTGGACGAACTCAGACAGGGTTGTCCAAAGATAGATTGCATACCCTCCATTGATAAACCCAAGTTTGTGTCAGCAGATGAAGCTAAGTTTCTTAATGATAAAGATGTGGTTATTCTGGTTAACTACAAAGGCATTAGCAGGGCATACTCGCTTAATATTTTACAAAGCCATGAAATAGTCAACGATTGGTTCGGCGCTACGCCTATTGCTGTTACCTATTGCCCATTATGCGGCTCTGCGGTTGCCATTAAGCGTACACTGGATGGCCAGGATGTTGAATTTGGCGTTTCAGGGGTATTACATAATAGTGATTTGGTGATGTATGACAGAAAATCCAAATCACTTTGGGGCCAAATAACCGGCAAAGCCATCGTTGGACCTAAAACCGGGCAAAAGTTAAAAAAGATTTCTGCTCAAATGTTACGTTGGGGCTCTGTTAAAAAGAATCACCCGAAGGTTCAGGTACTTTCTACAGATACCGGCTTTGAAGGCATGGACTACACCAAACAACATTATGGCGACTATGCCACCAGTGATCGTCTATTTATGCCTGTTCCTTTAAAAGATGCCCGGTTACACATTAAAGATGTGGTTTATGGTGTTGAATATGAAGGTGAGAGTATTGCTTTTGAGGAAGGTTATTTAAAGAAAAATCCTGATACCAGCTTTAAGCTTGCTGGAAAGTCTTTCACCATTCATTATAAGGGTGAAGGTATGGCATCTACCAAGTTTGCAGATAGCGGCGAAGAAATTGCCACAACCCATGTCTACTGGTTTGCCTGGTTTAATTTTCACCCTAAAACCAGCTTACGTTCTTCAAAAATTTAGTCACTCATATCCTCAGCTATTTCCCGGCCTGTGTTGTAGGCCGGGAAAGATACCCGTTCTACCCAAACCAGTTAGAAATAGGTTAAAATAATCTATTAGCCCTACAACCCCTCATTTTATGCAACTTTTACATCATCTTATTGAAAATAACCTTTCAATAGAGCCCAATACAACAGCACTGTTGTATAAACAGCAGCAAATAACCTATCAACAGTTATGGCTTGCCTGTGGGCAGGTTGCCGAGAAATTTAGCCATTTAGCGCTGGAGCCGGGTTCTCGTATAGCGGTTTATTTACCCAAATTACCTGAAACTATTTTTGCTTTATTTGGTGCATCCGTATCGGGAATGGTTTTTGTTCCTGTTAACCCGCTTTTAAAACCTGCACAGGTTGCTCATATACTGCAGGACAGTGGTGCTACAGTTCTCATTACGAGCTGTTCAAGAGCGCGCCAATTATCCGACAAGCTTGCTTCATGTGGTGCACTCCATCATTTGATCTGTATTGATGCCAGTGTAAAGAACAGCCTGAAGGATGCTATAGCGACAAGCGTTGATAATGAACCTGAACTTAATCATATTTGTTTTCATGATGATCTGGGGCTTTCAGAAAAATCGACTAACTCTCAGACAACCTCTACCGCTTCACCCGCACCAATAACCAGTCAGGATATTGCGGCTATTCTTTATACTTCTGGCAGTACAGGCAAACCCAAAGGCGTTGTTTTAACCCATGAAAATTTGCTGGCAGGGGCACAGAGTGTTGCCAGCTATCTGAATAATCATCAAGATGATCGGTTACTGGCATTATTGCCCTTAAGTTTTGATTATGGCCTCAATCAGATCACCAGTGCTTTTTTTGTTGGAGCCAGTACGGTATTAATGGATTTTTTCTTTCCAAGAGATGTAATTAAAGCCTTTGAGCAATATCAAATAACCGGTTTAGCCGCTGTACCGCCCTTATGGCAGCAATTAAGTCAACTGGATTGGCCGGAAACGGCCACAAAACATTTACGTTATTTCACCAATAGCGGTGGTGCTATGCCTGGTATCACTCTTAACCGGTTAAGAGCTTTATTTCCACAGGCAACGCCTTTTCTTATGTATGGCCTAACAGAAGCTTTCCGCTCAACCTATCTTGATCCGGCACAAATTGAACATCGATCCGGTTCAATTGGCAAAGCTATCCCCGGTGCAGAGATCCTGGTGCTTAATCCAGATCTGACTGAATGTGCTGAAAATGAAATTGGTGAGTTGGTTCACCTTGGTGTGCATGTCGCTAAAGGTTATTGGCAAGATGAAGAAAAAACCAGACAAAAATTTAAGCCACTTAAACGTGCTGGCAGATCCACAGAAACAGCGGTCTGGTCTGGCGACCAGGTGTATCGAGATGAAGAGGGTTATTTGTATTTTGTGGCAAGAGCCGATGAAATGATTAAAACATCCGGTTATAGAGTGAGTCCTGAAGAAATTGAGGAAATCTTGTTACAACATCCGCAAGTTGAACAAGCCGTGGCCCTTGGCGCACCACATCCTACATTGGATCAGGCGATTGTAGTCGTTGTTACGGAGCTTCTCTCTCTACCTTCAAACCAACCTTCAAACCAGGAAGGTGAGACAGAGCAACTTCATACAAAATTAACCTCTGACAGTATTCTTAAATACTGTAAACAACAGTTACCCGGTTTTATGGTGCCCCAGTTAATTTCTATCAGAGATTCTATTCCAAAAAATGCCAATGGCAAGCTGGACCGGGCTAAGCTAAAATATGAGTTTAAATATAGCTTTGTAAACCTTTAAAAAGTTAAAAGCCTCTAACTGTTTAGTAACCCAAAAAGCATACCCAAAAACATGGCCAAAAAAACCTTACCTCATGTCCCCATGAATCAATTCAAAACACAGGCTGGTGAATTGCTCATAGGCGGCATTCCGTTGACTCAATTAGCTGCTCGTGTTGGTCAAACACCTTTTTATGCTTATGACCGTCAGCTTATTGAGCAGAGAATAGAGGTTTTTCGTCAACAAATGCCTGAAAACCTGGATTTGCATTACGCCATTAAAGCCAACCCCATGCCAGCATTGGTTGATTTTATCGCTCCTCAGGTGGATGGATTGGACGTTGCTTCACTAAAAGAGCTTAGAATAGCCCTGGATAGCGGCATGTCGGCTGATAACATTAGTATGGCAGGTCCCGGCAAAAATTTAACCGAATTAGAAGCCGCTGTAGCCAGTGGCATTACAATTAACTGTGAATCCACAACCGAATTGACTCGACTTGCCGCTATTAGTGAGAAACTGGGAATATCGGCAAAGGTGGCACTCAGAATTAATCCTGACTTCAGCTTAAAAGCTTCAGGCATGAAAATGGGCGGCGGCCCACAGCAGTTCGGCATTGACTCAGAACAGGCCCCCGCAGCTTTAAAACGATTATCAGAGCTGGGACTCAAATTTATCGGCTTTCACATTTTTTCAGGTTCGCAGAACCTGAAAGAAGAGGCTCTTATTGAGACTCAAAACCAAACCCTTGATCTGGCACTTAAGTTAGCGGAAAATGCCCCTGAACTACCCTCTGTGATTAATATTGGTGGCGGTTTTGGCGTTCCTTACTTTCCCGGAGAAAAACGTCTAAACTTAAGTCAGATTGGAGATAACCTACAGCAACGTTTGCAACAATTATCCATGCGTTACCCTCAACTAAAAGTTGTTACTGAATTGGGGCGCTTTCTGGTTGCTGAAGCTGGAGTTTATGTTTGTCAGATCACCGATATTAAAATAAGTCGTGGACATAAATTTTTAATAACCAATGGTGGCCTGCATCATCATCTTGCCGCTTCAGGAAATTTCGGTCAGATTTTAAGAAAAAATTATCCTGTTACCATCGGTAATCGGATGAATCAAAACAATAGCGAACGGGTTTCAGTAGTTGGACCTTTATGTACACCTTTGGATTTACTTGCGGATAAGATGGAACTGCCCTGTGCAGAAATTGATGATTTGGTGGTAATTTTTCAGTCAGGGGCTTATGGCTTAACAGCCAGTCCCGGCAATTTTTTAAGCCACCCTCAAGCCATTGAAGTTTTAGTGTAGAGCAAAATCTATAGACCAGACTCATAAACAGCCAGGAACAATAGGACGCAACACAAGTATGAATTTTATTTCTGCAATAAGAAAATTTTTAACCATTATTTTACAGTGGCCTATTGTTACTCTGGTTAAACCTAATCTGGTGCCCAAAGATCCCATTAAAGAATTAGGAATAGATGTTGATAAGCCTGTTCTCTATATTTTAAAAATGCCCTCAAATGCCAATCTGACGCTGTTAAAACTTCAGTGCCTTCAGGCTGGTTTACCTTCACCACTGGCACCTCTTCATTCCGAGTTGCAGGGATCTTCTTATCTCTATTTACAGGGCAGAGGCTGGTTTGCCAATGTTAAACAGAAAAGACATCAAACAAAGCTAAAACAATTAACTCAACAGCTGATGGATAACCCCGAACTCCAGATCCAGATGGTTCCCGTTAGTATTTTTTGGGGAAGAGGTGCGGAAAAAGAAAACTCATTGTTCAGGCTGTTATTTAGCGACTCTGAAAATGCCGGACGATTAAGAAAATTTTTCATTGTTTTATTCCAGAGGCGTCATACCTTTGTGCAATATAGTCAACCAGTCGAACTTGATAAAGTCATCAAAGAAGAGCGCTCTCTTCAACAAAACACGAGAACTCTAACACGTGTTTTAAGAGTGCATTTCCATCGTTATCGTATTGCTACAATGGGTCCAAGGTTTGCTCAGAGACGACAACTTATCAATGGTTTATTAGCCAGCGATACTGTATTAAAAGCCATTAAAAAAGAAGCCGACGCAAAAAAAATATCGTCTCAAAAAGCACGAAAAAAAGCACAACAATATGCTCAGGAAATAGCCGCCGATTATTCTTATTTCTCTATACGTTTTCTCGACAAGGTTTTAGGTTGGCTGTGGAACAGAATGTATCATGGTATCGAGGTTTTTAACTCTGAACGATTAAGAGAAGTAGCAAAAGAAGCTGAAATTATATATGTACCTTGTCACCGCAGTCATATGGATTATTTATTACTGGGTTACACTTTATATCATCAGGGATTAGCAACTCCTTATATTGCCGCAGGAATTAATTTAAACTTCTGGCCCGCCGGAAAAATTTTACGAAAGGCCGGCGCTTTTTTTATCAGGAGAAGTTTTAGTAACAACAAACTCTACAGTGCCGTATTTAATGAATACCTCCACATACTTTTTACACGTGGTGTATCGGTAAAGTTTTTCCCCGAAGGTGGTAGAAGCCGAACCGGGCGATTACTCACGCCCAAAACAGGTATGTTAGCTATGTCTGTGCAAAGTTACTTAAAAGGTATAAAACGCCCAATGGTATTTGTTCCTGTTTACCTGGGATATGAAAAAATTATGGAGGGTAATAGCTACCATACAGAGATGCAGGGTAAAAATAAAAAATCTGAATCTGTTGGCCAATTGCTAGGTGTTAGAAAAGCTTTAAAACGTTCATATGGCAGAGCTTTTGTAAATTTTGGTGCTCCCATCCCACTGAGTGAGTTTATGGACGAACACCAACCGGAATGGAACAAACCTTTAAACCTCGAACAACAAAAACTTGCTGCTGACTCTAAACCTCGTTGGTTAAATCCTCTGGTTAGAAGCTTATCAACAAAAATCATGCAAAACATTAATGACTCGGTTACGGTGAATAGCGTCAACCTGATCAGTACAATTTTACTGGCAACGGAAAGAAATGCTATTGATAGAAACCAATTGGTTAAACAACTCGACTGCTACCTGACATTACTCAAAAACAGGAAATATAGTGAAGAAATGTTTCTACCAGATGGTTCTGGAGAAGATGTTTGTGCACAAGCAGAAAACCTGGGTATGCTACAAAAAGCACCCCATGTTATGGGTGATGTATCTTATGTTAATAATGCAGATGCCGTATTACTATCATATTATCGCAATAATACCCTGCACCTTTTTATTCCCTCTGGATTAATTGCCAGTTGTTTCACTCACAAAAACAAATTATCAGAAGCACAAATTATTTCTCGTTGCAGCATCCTTTTTCCATTATTTAAAGATGAACTGTTTTTACATTGGAATAACGAACAATTTAGCCAGGAAATAGCATCCATCCTACCCATCATGCAAGAATTAAAACTACTTAAGAAAGAAGGAGATTTTTGGTATAGACCAGACATGCAAACACAGCAATTTGTTCAGTTAAGCCTTCTATCTCAAACCACACAGCCCATGTTAGAACGGTTAATTATTTTAGTCGCCCTTATGGATCAACAACCTGATCTTAATCGTAGAAGACTCGAAAAACAAAGCCAGATGGTAGCGCAAAGACTCAGTTTATTACATAAAATAAACGCACCGGAATTTTCGGACAAAACACTCTTCACCACCCTGTTACAATCCCTGAAAGATCTGAGCCTGATCAATGATGATGGCGAAGGCATACAACCCACTGATGAACTTCATCAACTGTTTGAAGAAACCGGTGACATGGTACGCTACAGCACCCAGCAGGCAATTCGTCAGGTATTCAGGGCGATTAGTGATACGGAGAAAAATGAATAAAATTTTTACCATGAAAAGCACGTAGATTTTTTTAGTTACACTGGTAGGTCGGGCTTTAGCCCGACAATTCTATTGCTCTATTATGATTTGCAGTTAGACCTTAGTTGGTTACACTTGCACAGTTAGAGCCGTTGAATTGTATGCAGTTGTGATTTGCAGTTAGACCTTAGTCGGTTACACTAACATTTAGAATACTCACTTTCCATTGATTGTTGTGATTTGCAGTTAGACCTTAGTCGGTTACACTCTTGTTCCCGCGCTGTAACGCTCTCAATAGTTGTGATTTGCAGTTAGACCTTAGTCGGTTACACTTTTATTGCTAGGCTCTTGTAGCTGGTGTTAGTTGTGATTTGCAGTTAGACCTTAGTCGGTTACACTTCGGCTCGAAAACATGAATAAATTGTGAACGTTGTGATTTGCAGTTAGACCTTAGTCGGTTACACTATTCGTTTTATTTAAATTGTTCATTGCTTCGTTGTGATTTGCAGTTAGACCTTAGTCGGTTACACTTAAATCTGGTGACTCCCAATCAATACCTTGGTTGTGATTTGCAGTTAGACCTTAGTCGGTTACACTAGATTGTAAGACATCAAGAGATATTGGATAGTTGTGATTTGCAGTTAGACCTTAGTCGGTTACACTACTGTGGTTGTTGCAGGGGCAGGAGCTGAAGTTGTGATTTGCAGTTAGACCTTAGTCGGTTACACTGCGCGGCTAATTTGCCCGTTTGGCGGCATCGTTGTGATTTGCAGTTAGACCTTAGTCGGTT
>JBFFIY010000108.1:0-17169 GCA_041556195.1 Enterobacterales bacterium | reverse complement strand
TCGGCTGTTAAGGAGCCACTTTTTAAAAATATATAATTGAAATAAAAACCATAGGGGTTTTTAAGGAAGTCGTTATATACAACTAAAAAAGTCAAACACAAGGAAAATGTTATGCCTAAAAGTAAAAGTGAATCTTATCAAACTGTAACCTCTAGTAATATAGAATCTGATTACGCAAACCCTAAATTTGGTCCTACTCAAAAGCCCTGGTCTGAACAAGTTCCTGAGGTCGCTAGAAGCGACGACCATCATAAATATCCAGACGGCTATATCATAAAACCGCCATCGGGAGATCCGATTGAAATTTACGATGAGCGAAGCGCAAACTACCCCTATCAGCAAATAACATTAAAGGAAAAATACGCTCAACTTCCGCCTGATGGCCAGGGAGAAGAACACACAAAATCATTAGGATTAATGGAAAATTATTACACCGGTCAACGTGACGAATTTATTGGTTATCAGTGTGCAGAGCAATTTGAAATTAGTCATGATATATCCCCATTTTTAAATATGAGTATCAATAATATTGGAGATCCTTTTGAGGATGGCTATTTCACTGTGAATGCAAAACAAGCCGAGAGGGGTGTATTAGATTTCTTTGCTTCAGTCTGGCATGCTCAGTGGCCATCATTACCTAAACCGTCAAGAAGTCCATCTCTTAATGACGCTGATTATCTAGGGTTGTCGGAATACGAGAAATATAAGGAATCCTATTGGGGATACATACTCTCCATGGGAAGCACAGAAGGTAATTTATATGCGGTTTTATCAGCACGAGACTATTTATCAGGCTTTAGTTTAGTTGTTGATGAAGTGCAGGAAGAATTCTTGTGCTCGCCTTGTGAGGAAGATGTTAACCCTAATAAATATACACCGGTTGCGTTCTATTCAGAAGCAGCCCATTACTCTTTAGCGAAAGCAGTGCATGCAATGCAGGTTAAAACATTCTCCCAAATTGCCTTTGAAAAAATTGCTGACGGAGAGAAAGGGTGGGAATGCCCACTGGATGAGGATTGGCCTGGAACTGTTCCTGTTGATGAATACGGTAGTGTTAAAATTGACGATCTGGTAAAACTTGTAGAGTTTTTTGCTAAAAAGGGCTATCCAACCTTTATCTGTTTCAACTATGGAACAACATTTAAAGGAGCTTATGATAATATTCCTGAAGCCTGCCAAAAACTGAAACCTGTATTT
This sequence comes from Enterobacterales bacterium, assembly GCA_041556195.1. Taxonomy (GTDB): domain Bacteria; phylum Pseudomonadota; class Gammaproteobacteria; order Enterobacterales; genus 21-14-all-40-8. The sequence goes on along the minus strand of JBFFIY010000108.1, from coordinate 15,972 downwards.
GAAACCTATGACTTAATTGACAGAGAAGTTCAATACTATGATTCCGATGGAAATTTAAAAACAGATCAGCGTAGAGGTTACTGGGTTCATGTTGACGGAGCGCTGGGGGCATCTCTAATGCCTTTTGTTGAAATGGCTGTTGAGCATAATAAAATAGACAAAGCTAACCTGGCTCCTTGTTTTGATTTTAGAAATGATGAAGTTATGTCACTTGTTACGAGCGGACATAAATGGCCAAGTGCATCTGCCCCAACAGGTGTTTACATGACTAAAAACAAATACCTGATTACACCTGTCGCAACACCAGATTATCTAGGTTCAGCTGACACCACTTTTGCAGGTTCTCGAAGTGGTTTGTCTGCAATGATTCTATGGAATTTAATTGCCAAAAAAGGCATTCCCGGCTTAGTTGAAATGGCTGAACGGACAATGGATTTATGTGAACATGCATCTAGAAAATTCGAAGAATTGCAAAAAAAGCTAGGAGAATTTGATATATGGCTTAAGCGAGCGCCAAATGGTGGAACTTCCTTCATTTTCCGTAAACCGATAGACAAGATTATGTCGAAATATTCCCTGCCTATTGAGGTTGAATTGACCACGCTTGAAGGTGGAACAAGAAAACAAACCTATGTACATCTTTTTGTTTTCTGGGATAGAGATGAAAAAATGATTAACAGTCTTATTAGTGAATTAGACTCTGAAAAATCTTTTGATCCAAATGCAGATGAATTTATTCCATCTAGTGATGCGAAAAAGAAAAATCTGCAGGGAATTAAACGTTCTGTCAAACTACTAAGACGTTCAGTGCATAAGGGTTTTCGTTAGGTTAAATAAAAAAATACTGTGGAATACTGTGGGAATACTGTGGGGCACCCTTAACTTGAGTAATGTTTGTAAACAACTTATGGGTGTCTTGTAAAATTCTGAGAGAAGGGACAATTATCCTGACACAGGGGGCTTTGGTGAAATCGTTTTTCTTGCACATATTGTTAGTCCTGCACCCCAATATCTTCGTTCCATAGTGACGGGGATTTAGAAATGAAGTTACGCATTAATTCAATGCACTCACTATCATTGATAACCTCGACGATTACGCCCCTGGAACGAAGATGTTCTTCCGGACCTTGGAATGTTTTATTTTCGCCAACTACTATTTTAGGAATTTTATAAAGAAGAGATGCTCCACTGCACATGTCACATGGTGACAAAGTGGAATATAAGGTTGCTCGTGCATAGTCTTGAGCTTTGAGTCGCCCCGCATTTTCCAGACAATCCATTTCAGCATATAAAATTGCACTTCCTTTTTGTACTCTTCTATTGTATCCCCTGGAAATGACTTTACCATCAATAACTAAAACAGCACCAATCGGTATACCTCCCTCCATGAGACCTGTTTTTGCTTCTTCCAAAGCGAGCTTTAAGAACTTATCCATCACCAACTCCTACCTATATATACCCGTGATACCTATAACCTATACCCCTAATCATTCAAGTATAACCCCTAAAAACGAATACCGAATACAAGGGACAGGCACTAACTTGCGGATAACTCATTTCTGTGCTTGAAAACCAATTAACGGGCGCCCATCTGTTAGTAAGCGAGATTTTTCAGGAGAGCATGTCCAGTTTGAGAAAGCCTGTTCCAGCTCTCCAGGAATAAGAAGCAGGGAGCGTCTTCTGGGTTTTCCAAATTTAGCCGCTTCAATAGAGAATGTTTCGCAGACAAAAAAACCGTCTTTTTTAAGCCATTTCTGAATATGGCTAAATAGCGGTCGATGTAAAAACCTGAACATGATGATCAAGTCAAAGCTATCGGATGATAACTGCTGCGGATTTTGAATAATATCTAAACAAAAGCTGTTTATTTTAACCTGATTATAACGTGCTATATTCTGACAGCGACCAATGGCCTCCATCTGGTTATCAATAGCGGTAACCTGCCAACCTCTTTGCGCTAAAAATGTTGCTTCTCGCCCTGAACCACAGGCAATATCCAGTACTTTACCCTTATTGGGAAAAATCTGTTCTATTGCTTCAATTTGATTAACCAGAAATTGATTAGGCTGCCATAAAAAATGTGTTTGTTCTCCCTGAACGGCCATTTGGTTGTTCAGCAAAATGTCCCAATGCTTTTCAGTTAAGCCGTCTGTTATCCAACATTCTTTTATTTGGTAACCGCGTTGAGAGAGAAATTCGCTTACTATTTTGATCTGGGGTGTTGTGCCCAGCAGCAACAGGGAAACTGCTTTGATGGGCAGTTCCTGCACTCGTTCGAATATGTCATTGGCCTGGATATGAGCGAAGTTTTTAAAGTGATATTGTTCGAATTCTTGCAGCGTTCGAACATCAAGCAGTCCAATATTGTCGGGAGAGAAGGTTTGAATTCGTGCCGCTAGCGCCGGAAGTCTTTCTTTAGTGACACTCTCTTTAGTGACACTCTCTTTACTGGCAATGCCATCACCTATCCAGTCCTTTAAATCCACCAGCTTTGGATCAGGGTGCTTCTCGTCACTTAAACCTGAATTCATCAGTCATCAAGCAAAACGATGGCCTCAATTTCAATCAAAGCATCTTTGGGTAGTTGATTCACACCTACTGCAGCTCTGGCCGGGTATGGCTCTGCAAAAAACTGTTCCATCACCTTGTTTACAATGGCAAAATTGGAAAGATCTGTCATTGAAATATTCACTTTAACAATTTGTGCCAGCTCAGCACTCGCAGCCTGACACACAGCCTTTAAATTGGAAAATGCCTGATGTGCCTGTTCTTCAAAATCGTCGGAGATCATTTCCATGGTTGATGGAACCAGTGGAATTTGACCGGAAATAAACACCTGGTTGCCAACTTTAACCGCCTGAGAATAGGTGCCTATTGCTTTAGGCGCATTCTCAGTATGAATAATAGTACGAGTAGTCATAGGCTTATTTTTATCTGTCATGGCATAAGTCTCTTTAGTTTCGGATCCGGGTTGTTTATCTTTTTGGTTGGTGTTCTTTAGGAATAAATCGCTCAATTTTGCTAACAGAAGGATGTCGTCTTAATCTCTTAATCACTCTTGCCAGGTGAATTCGGCTACGAACACCCAATTGAAAACGCAGGGTATTGGTATATCCATCATCACGCCCAACATTGACATCGATAATATTTCCCTCTGTTTCAGCCATCAAATGCGTCAGTCCAGCCAGTACACCTCGGCCATTAAAGACAACAATTTTTAAGTTAACAGGAAATTCACCTTCAACCTGATCTTCCCACTGTACAGGCAAATATCTTTCATCTCCAGATGACATTTTTTGTACCAGACTGCAATTTTCTCTATGGATGCGAATGCCTTTTCCCGGCAAAGTCTCACCAACGATATGATCACCTGGAATGGGACGACAACAGACCGCAAAATCAATAAGCATACCGCCGGTTCCCTTAATCAGTAGAGGGCGATAGTTACGGCTTTCTTTATCGGTTTCATGATTTTCAGGGTCAAGCCTGTGTGCTACAACCTTTGCAGAGAGTGTTCCTAAACCAATATCGGAGTATAGTTCGGTGAGGTCTTTGTATTTGGTATGCTCAATTAATTGGGCAAGTTCACTTTCTGAATAACTGTCAACACCTCTCTTTCCCAGAGATTTATTTAATAATTTCTTACCCAAATCAATCGCTTCATCTTGCCTCATGGAACGAAGATAATGTCGAATATTCGCTTTGGCTTTTCCGGTTTTAACAAAAGTCAGCCAGGCAGGATTAGGCCGAGCTCCCGGCGCTGTGACAACTTCAACGGTTTGGCCGTTAACCAACGGTGTGCTCAATGCTGAAAGACGCGTGTCAACTTTACAGGCAATACAGCTATTACCGACATCTGTATGAATGGCGTAGGCAAAATCAACAGCGGTAGCGCCTTTGGGTAATTCGATAATATTTCCATTAGGGGTAAAGACGTAAACTTCATCGGGAAAGAGATCAATTTTCACATGCTCAATAAAGTCTAATGAGGTATCGGCACTTTCCTGATACTCAAGCAACTTACCCATCCATTCCCTGGCCCTCACTTCAGCCGGGTTAATATCATTTTCAGATTTATACAGCCAATGAGCTGCTACACCACTTTCTGCCATATGATCCATTTCATCAGTTCGGATCTGCACCTCAATATGTAAACCCTGGGGGCTTTTCAGGGTGGTGTGTAATGATTGGTAGCCATTGCCTTTGGGAATGGCTATATAGTCCTTAAAGCGATCAGGTACCGGTTTAAATAAATTGTGCATCAACCCTAATACCCGATAACAGGTATCAACAGAATCAGTAATTATCCGATACCCGTAAACATCCATAATATCCTGAAAGCTGGCTCGGTTTTTTTTCATTTTACGGTAGATTGAAAAGAGAGATTTCTGGCGGGCAAAAACTGTAACGGGTAATTCAGAGTTTTTCAAACATTGTTCAATATCGGTAAAAATACTCTCCATGAGTTCTTTTCGGTTTCCCCTTTCCTGGGTCACCAGTTCTTTTAAAATTCGATAGCGCATTGGATGGAGCGCCTGAAATCCAAGTTGCTCAAAGGATTCTCGAATTGTATAAATGCCTAAACGATGGGCAATAGGGCTGTAGATTTCAAGAGTTTCTGTGGCAATACGACGTTTTTTTTCTGGTTTTAACGCGCCTAATGTTCGCATGTTATGCAAACGATCAGCCAGTTTAATCAATATAACCCTGATATCCTTTACCATGGCCATCATCATTTTTCTAAAATTCTCAGCCTGGGCTTCGGCTCTTGTGGAGAATTTTATTTGAGTCAACTTGGTAACGCCTTCTACCAATTCTGCAACATCATTACCAAACTGCTGTGCTAGTTGCTGTTTTGATGTACCGGTATCTTCAATCACATCATGTAAAATCGCCGCCATCACTGTTTGATGATCCATATGCATATCTGCCAGGATATGTGCAACGGCAACGGGATGGGTGATATAGGGATCGCCAGAGGTGCGGAGTTGCCCCTCATGAGCAGTACGAGCAACTCGGTATGATTGCTCGATCAAATCAACTTTTTCGGTATTTAAGTAACCGCCTAATTTCTCCTTAAGGGGAGCGAAGATATACATGAGAAGGCGGCTCTGGGGAAAGGTTTAGTCTATAATTGATTCTGGAGTTATGAACTCAACAACTTCTGTTTCCTGCTCTGCTTCTTGCATAGACTCTTCTGTAATGAGTCCTTCTTCAATTTCTCTTAAAGCAACAACTGTTGGTTTGTCATTATCCCATTCGACCAAAGGGTCTTTACCCTCTCTTGCTAACTGACGAGCGCGTTTAGAGGCCAACATGACCAAGTCAAATCGATTACCTACACGATCTACAGCGTCTTCAACGGTTACACGTGCCATATACTTCTCCAAATTTTCAAATATCTGCCCATCTCAAGAAACTCTTTTATCTCAAGAAAAAGGACGGGATTTTATTCAAGTGATAATTAGTTAGATTTTACCTAAGAACTGCGTCCAAGGTAAACTAGCAATTGCCTCTAAAACAGCTTTTATTACTGTTTTTGCTGATCTATGGGTTTTTTCTGAGGTAAAATGACCAGTATTCCAATTTTGAAGATAACCTGAAGATATCTCGGGTAGAAAATTAAAGGTCCATCAGTTCGATGAGTCAAGATGAAAACGAGTTGTTTCAAGAGCAAATGAAGGGAATTAAACCTCTCAGCAAAACTCAACAACGCGCCCCCGAGAAAAGAAATAGTAATATTGCCGACTTGCAGAACAAGCGGGATTGGGCTATCCAAAGCACCAAAGTTGATAAAAATTATCTGGTAGAGCATGAAGTAGAATTTTTAAAACCAGATTCATGGCTTGAATACAAAAAGTCCGGTATACAAGAGGGAGTCTATCGCAAACTTCGTTTAGGTAAATACCCTATACAGGACACGCTCGATCTACATCGTGTAAATATCCGCAAAGCAAGACAATTGGTGTGGGAATTTGTACATCAATCCATCAAAAACGATTTTCGGATGGTTAGAATCATTCATGGCAAGGGCGAGCTCAGCCAACCCCAGGCGCAAATGAAAAGCTTTGTAGCAGCCTGGCTTAATCAATTCACCAGCGTAATAGCCTTCCACAGCGCACAACCAAAACACGGGGGGTTAGGAGCTGTATATGTATTACTTAAAAAAAGTGAGGCAAAAAAACAACAAAGCAGAGAACTTAATACCTGAATCTAATCAAGCAGATACTGGGCATATACGCCGCGCATAGTAAATAGCCTGACTAAAATTCTTACAATATTCTACTGTTTTTTTGGTATTATTTACTTTTTTTTTGTGAAAACTTCTTCTACACTAATTTTACTGGCGTTAATTTTTGAAATTTCGCTGTCCAGAGAATCAAAAGCTAACGACAATTAATTTTCAATCTCCTTTTTATTGAGAGGTAGTCAAATGAAATTTACTAAAGCTTTCATGCTCACATTAACCACCCTGTTTTTTCTTGCAGCATGCACCTCTACCGCTACAAACAAATATAAAAGAGTTCAACCTAAGCCCATAACGCTGGTTAAAACTAAAGATGGTGCAGAATTAGTTTGTAAATTTATTCGACCCGTTGGTAGCAGAATCAAGAGAAGTGTCTGTTTTACTCAACTCGAATGGGATGACATTACACGTCAAACTCAAAAAGAACTGCGAAGAATACAAGACTTCGGTACAATTCAGTAATAACAAGCCTGATAAATATTATCAAATCATGGAAAAAGTCTGACAAAACCTTCCAACTTATGGACTATCATGCCAACATTCATAAAATTGGTATGATAGTTCAAAAACCTGAGTGACTTCCTTCCGTTGACGATTTTGTTATGCTTCTTAGAAACACATGAACTTTCATGTAACCCTGCCCTGACAATCAATCAACCATTTTAATCTGTAAAAAGTTAAATATTTCACTCTTGAAACAGATTAAAGTGGATTCTATTTGGCATTTTTCTGCAACCAATTGATTATTTCTTTCATGCTTTTACACTGATTCAAAACGCTCCCTACCCAATCTGAATTTAAACTCTGTTTTGCATTAAAAGCAGGCATACCTACATAAAACCCTGTATGTTTGAGCCAATTTGCTCTCGGGTGATCAGCTGAATAACCTTTTGGCACTCTTTTATAATGCTCTCCTCCAATCATATTAATTCCAGATTTTCGTAAATTAGCGACAACTTTATCAAATTCAGCTCCCGTTTTTTTGTCATCTACAGCCTGTCTATATCTTTCAATTTGAAATTTGGACATCCAATATTGCCCCGCATATATCTGGGTTTCTTTTGCAGAGATATGTATGTAAAAAGCAGGATTTTCTTTTTTGCTACCTTCTCCTACCCAAAAAACAAATCCTAAATTAGTTTTGTAGGGTGTTTTGTCTTTACTAAAACGTGTATCTTTATAAATTCGAAACATAGAACCTGAACCATTGCGGCTAGTATCATAACGAATGTCTGGAAAAGTTTTAGCCAGGTGTTCACCAAAATCTTCAACAAATTTTACCGCAGGCTCCATCACCTGTTTTTCAAAATTGGATTTGTTTTCTTTAAACCAATCCCTATTATTATTTTTTTCCAGTTTAGCCAAAAACTGAAATGTCTGTTTTGGAAAATGATTGAAATCTGACATTAACTGTGTCCTTTTAGTGGTATATACCCGTGATCAATGGGACACTCTACCAGCCTTCAACAAAAAACTGAACTCTGTCCATTGCACCTGTTTCATCAATAGCCAGTAGTTCGTGAACGCCATTTACAATCAGGTATTGAGAATGGTTTTTTGATGATTTTCCTGGTAGTTTATTGCCATCCAGGTACCACCACACCTCACCCATATGTCCCTGAGTTTTAAGCGGAAGTGTGAACTCTTTATTTAAATTGGCGCTTCTTAATCTGGAATTATTATCAATCGAGATAATGGCTAATTTATGGTTCAAGGGGGTGGTTTGATGCTGACATCCTGGTTCTGATTCAGGAATAATACTATTTCTACGCCAATTCAAAGCAATCCACGGCTCTACACTGACAGGCCAATATCAATGATAGGGTAGATAATACTTATCTGTTTAATTTACAGATTCAGGGTTTATACATTATCAAAAAAAGAAGACCAATGGCGATAATCCGTACCTAATGCCTTTTGAACTTCAAGTCCTGCATGAAAATTATCAACATCATCAGTAATTTTTCTACACCATTTTATTTCTGCCGTTAATAGAAATTTTTTGGGGTAGTCTTTCAATTGAATGCATATATCAAAGATGTATCCAGAAGGTAAAAATTGATCGGTTTGAACTTTTAGTCCAGTAGAGGACACGTCCAGGGTTTTTGTCTGAACAACCACAGCATCTTCTGCACCATCAAAGGAAGGCAGCATCACCTGTATAGAAATGGCTTCTGCCCTCAAATGACGAGGATCAATTCTATTATTTGTAATTTTCATTCATTCTCACCTATTACATGTTACCCATAAGAAGCCCGCAAAAAATCAATGAGGGAAGTTTAAACCCATGGTATCCTCGTCTTTTAATTTTTTTCGTCGTCCCGTCACTAAACTCTGAATAGAATTTTCATGTGATACACCAGAACTTTTTATCGATTCTTCACCTTCAAAGATATTTATAGCAAGTTCATCCTCATATCTTTCGGCAACTTTCATTCCATTTCTATTCAAGAATACCATTTTACCTGTAGCCTCAAAGATCATTCCAAGCTTGCAGTCATGTTTGCTACCATCATCAAAGACCAGCTCCACAATGGCACCAGGATAAAGTCGTGATATATCTTTTTTCAAATTAGCAATTTTTTCTTCTTTAGCCCGTATTTTAAGTGCCAGTTTATCTTTTAATTGTTTGTTTTTTAACTGCAGTTCCCTCTCTTTTTCTTCCATTTGTTGTTTTTCCAGATTTTCTTGTTCATGTTGTAATCTGGTTGCAATATCTCTCTCAAATTCAGCATATTTTTCTTCCTTTCTTTTCAAACTCCTTACTTTTGTTAAATCTGACAAATGCATTCTTCTTAGATCAAGATGTAGCTCCATTGTATGAATAAGATACTTGATTAGATTCGGATAAATAGAAAATTTTTGTAACCTGTAAGCATCTCCACAAGTAAATTGTTCGGCTAAAAGTCCTGCATCAATACAACAGAGGCGTTCACCGGAAAAATTCACAAATAATAAATATTCACATTGCCTCTCTGCAAAAATAACTTTAGCTTTAACCATTCTAGTTTGTACTTTTAAAACGATCCAATCACCTGCTTTTAGATCTCTAACAAGATCCATTGTAGTAATAATTTCTCCATGAGGCGTTTTATCTTGAACTAAAGTTGATGAGACATCATCTAACGCTCTTAAATCGGGCTGCTCTCCGTTTAATATGGCCAGATGTATACACTCTACCTCTTCAAAAAATGCATCAACCTCTTTAAATCCATGATGGATACCTTCAACTGCTTTTTGCATTCTTTCGATAACACCATAAATTTTATCTGCATAAAGTTCCCAGAGTTCATCTGAATTTCTAACAGTGATACTCCAAACAAAAAGACGTATATCCTCAATTCCGGTATGCCAGGCTGCGCTGTCCATTCCTTCTGCAATTGAAATAACGTATAAATATTTGCTCCAGATCTGATTAAGAAATTTAATTAATATAGATGGCAGGAATTGGTCTGATAATACCCTTCTTATCTCTTTAGCAATCACTATTTTCGCATCATGATCATTTGAGATGAGCTTTTCTTCCAAGATAACTCTGTCTTCGATTTTTTGTGATTGCTGATAATATGTATTCACAAAATTAACTAGTTTTGGGATAGCTTGCCTGTAGACTTTTTTCCTGTTAGCACGGGTTTTAGACATTGCTTCAGTTAATACGTAAAGTTGTTCCAGGAATTTATGTCCTCTCACTCCAGAGAATTCATCATGACACATACAAATATCTATTATCATCTCTAAAAATTTACTTGAGTCTCCCGTAGGGTCAATAATTAGTTCAGGATTTTCATTAAAATCTCTGAAAATTGACAATCGCATTGCACCCATCATTTTTTGTACGATAGGTGCAGGATTTAATGCTTCATTGATATTTTTAAAAAGTAGATCCGTCAGCTGTATAGTTACAGCCATGTCTTCATATTTTTTAATCAGGATAACGTCAGGATCCTCCTTTTTACAAAACTCATTAAAATGATTAATACTTTTAAGCAAATCTTCTTTTTCAGGAGAAAACTCCAATATTTTCCGACTTGTTAAATATTTTTTTATGTACTTTTGGTAGAGATCAAATACTCTTTCTTGATTAGCAGGTGTTTTATCAATAGTCCCGTCTAAACTATCAATAGATTTTTCTACTGATTTCAGGGAATTGATAATTTCTTGCAATTCAACAAGCTGTTTTTTGATTTTTTTCTTACTCAGATCCATTGGCCTAGATATCCTACCCGTTAATTGTTTCTAAATTAATCCGTTGGTATAAAGATTATTCATTTTCTCTTAATTTTTTTCTTCGACCAATCACCAGACTTTGTATGGAATCTTCGTAAGCTCTACCAAAATCTGTGATTGCGGCCTTACCATTGGCTATTTTCATTGCAAGATCTGCAGGTTTTAACTCTTTTATTTTCATGCCTTGACGATTCAAAAATACCATTTTTCCTGAACCTGCCAGGATCATACCTAATTTACAAAGATTTTTCTGGCCATTCTGCCCTTCAATGTTCACCCAGCCCCCGGGATTTAACCGGTTGACGTCTAAAATACATTTTTGAAGATGCTGCTCCTTTTTCAATTGAATTGCCTGCGTTTGCTCCCTTTTCTTTTTTTCTTCTAACTTTTCTAATTTTTTCTTCAATTCCAGTTGTTTCTTTGCAGCCAGTTCAGCTTCTTTTGCCAAAGCTTTACTTTTTTCTGATTCTATCTTCTTAATAAATGCTTTTTTACGTTGAATAACACTTAGTTTCAAGGACTTTGAGAGTTCAGTTCTTAATATTAATAATAATTGTTGTAAGCGAATATCCACTTCTGCCATCATATCATTATAGACAGGAGAAAGATCCATCACTTCAGCATCACCATTTTCCAGGGCTAGCCTGAATTCAGTATTGCTTTTACGTGCAACCCGAGCACTAGAATAGTTAACCATTACAATGTATTCATTTTCCACATCTTTATGTGCGACTTTACAATTGACTATTTTTCCATTTTCCTTAAGCATTACCCAATCACCTTGCTTAACTAACCTGATATTTTTATTGCATTCTTCGGGGCTCTGATTAGTATCAGACTCTTCATCCGTATCATTTTTTCCAATTTCAACAACATCTTCGAAAACCGGTTCATCTCCATCAAGAATCATCAGATGTATTTTTTCAATGGCTTCAAAAAAATTCTCTATCTCAGCAAAGTTATGATGAATGGACTCCACAGCAGTTTTCATTCTTCCTAAAATAGCGGCCAGTTTTTCTGCATAGACCTCCCACAGCTCCTGTGCATCCCTCGGCTCTATGCTCCATATTAAAGTCTGGATATCGTTAATTCCATTTTTCCATTGTTCACTTTCCATACCCTGTTGAAGATAAGTAATATAAAGATATTTACTCCATACCTCCTCCAGAAAATTGATTAATAGAACCGGCAATTTTTTACCTGAGAGTGCCTTACGGATCTCCCTGGCAACCAGCAAACGGGCATCCACATTCTTAACTTGTACTTTTTCCTGTAAGATAAGTTTTTTTTCAATCTCATGTGATTTCTGATTATACGAATTCAATAAATCAATTAACTGAGTAGGTGCATTTTCATATCCCATTTCTTTTAAATGGTTATTGTTAGCAATGCAGCCACAGATCTGTTCTGAATTTTTTATTAATTGTTCAGCCCTTCTTCCTGAATAATTGTCAACGCACTTACTTATCCTGATTAATAACTCCATAAACAGTCTTACAGGATCATCTTTTGCAAGTTGTAACGTCTTATTAAATAAGCAATTACTTAGAAAAACATTAGCAAATAGTGAAACCAGATCATGGGTTGAAGAATGTAACCGTAACTGATGCAAAAGGTAATAAGTTATTTCTACAGACAGCGTAATCGCATCTAATGATAAATCCGTAAAAATAGCCTTTTTGATCTTAGGATAAGCTTGCTCTTTAAACTCATAAAGCGCTTTAATTAATCGCAAGCTATAGGTGACGTCGTGTTCTGAAGAGGCTATTAGTTGATATTCAGGCTCCTCAGAGCAATATTTAAGCCATAATTGATAAAAGTTAGCGTCACTTAAATACTCCTGTCTAACATCCTCATGAGCTTCACCCAGATGTTTCTCAGTGGCTCGGATCATTCCCAGAGTGGTTTCTACATCAGTATCATCCATTGCTTTATTCAAATTAGTGCCAGAAATCAGGAATATCCATTGAAAATGGCAACCATATACTAATTACCAGTGTTTTAAAACATACCCTTCCAGATACCGATATCTGGACTATTAGTTTCACTGAACTCAACACCCGTTAAATGCTCATTCTCTGTGGTTACAGTGGTCCACTTAACATAACCGATCAAACTCATCAGATCCTCATCTTTTCTGTGAGAAGCTTCAAGCTTTAATCTGGAGCCTTTGATAAATGATTGGTTTCCATATAGTTTTACACCATTCTTAGAGATATCCTTAGAACTGCACTCATAATGGTCATTATTGTGTGTTGGATCTTTAGAGTCGGAAAGGATATTGACAATCACCTCTGCTTTTTGAGATTTGCGTTGGTGGTTACGTTTTTCTTCAAACATATTTTTTCCCTGCTAATTTTATTCTTTCCTGAAGTTTAGCCGAAAAAATTAGCAATAACCATCTGGGAAATGGCATGTTTAAACAATCTGTGTGTTACTTGTATTCAATCCACCTGGAAAAACTTTATCCAGGTGGACTGGGTATATACCCCTAATCATTCGTAATCCTAGATTCCTCAGTTGAGCGCGAAAAAGATGCGTAAGCAATTGGTGTGCATAGGAAACTTAGAAATGCCGTAATCACCTGATTGGTGAAAATTGCATTTATCAGTTTTCCAGGTGCGCCAAGGGCTGCGCAGACTCTCGTGATTCAACTGATGAATCTAGGATAATGCCTGGCGAGGCGTAAATCTCAGCTAGCCATCATCATCGTCATCGTCATCAAACTCTATCTTCCTCGCGACAATAATACCCGCACCATTAATAAAACCATCAATCTCTATAAAAACACCAAGCGCCAGATCTTCGGCTGTACCCTTTTTATAAACCGTCATAGGCATCGTGGTAATGTCATGCTCATTCACACTAAATTCAGTTATTGAAACAAAACTGTCGATCTCGCCTTCCAGTTCAATTTTTTGCATACCGCCATCATCATCGTGCTCACCATTGCCTTTAATCTCTACACTGGTGGCTATGATTGAACCATCATCTGCCAATTCACCTTTAACCTCGACCTCCATTCCAATTTCTAAAATAGCAAAGAATTCCTCATTAGTTAGCTCATCGTCATCATTACCTTCAAAGGTCGTTGCATCAGATGTGGTAACATTAACCCCATTCACTGTAAAATCAGGTTCAGTAATAGAGTCAACCTCTCCTTCTACCTTAGATAAAGCATCATCGTCATTCTCATCAAATCTAGTCAGTTTTTTCGTCATTATCGGCTTTTCTGTGTCATCTGTTGCAAATGCTTTCACTTCAACCAGATCACCTACAACCAGGTCTGACAGACTAAAGTGTCGAATGTTTTCCATTGATTTATCCTTAAATTGAGTATGCTCATCAACAAAAAATACCGTGTTGAGCAGAGTAAAACTTTGCGCCTCAAGTTCAATTTCCTCCAGAGGGCCTTCCATTTTAAGTACGCCTGGTTTATCGAGTCGAACCATTCTAGCCACCAGAACACCATCATCATTTACTATCCCATGAATTTTGACACGAACGCCAAGAGCAAGATCGTCAGCAGTTCCATGATTAAAGTCAGTTTCATCCGTGGTGGTTACAGGAATATCATTAACCGCAAACTCTGTCGCTGAATCAAACTGGTTGATAATGCCGTCAATGCTGATCTGTTGTCCTCGATTTTCATCATTATCTTCATCTTCGATTTTGATGACATCAGCTATGAGCACTCCATCAACCACTGCTTCCATACTACTTACTTTAACAAATACTCCATTTTCCAGACCTATCTCATCATCATCTTTTATCTCAGCCGCGGCATAGCTAATCAGCAAATTACCAATATTAAAGGTCTGTAAGTCTGTATCCAGATTTTCAACTTCTCCCCTGATTTTAAATTCTGTTTCTCCATCAACTACAGCATCACTTACCAGTTCAACACGGGTCGCCAATAGATTTCCGTCATCATCTAAGATTGCATTTACCTCAACCACATTACCTACCAGTAATCCATCAAAGGTAACATCTTCAAAGTTGGTGTCTCCATTAACCAGAATACTTTGTCCCAACACCGTAAATTGGTTTCCAGCCAGATCAACCGCATCCACTGGACCTTCTAATCGAGCACTATAACTAATCGAGTGAGCTATACCGTGGATACCATCGGAAAATATACTCCCTTGAACAGCAACTTCCATTCCCAACCTGAGTCCAGACTCACTGGCATTATTTCCATCAATAACGACTACGCTATTGCCAGTTTCATACTCAACCCCATTCACAAAAATACTGCCAAACTGAGATATAACGCCTTTGGCAATAATGGTTGTAACATAGGTCACCGTTAAATTAGCAGTTTGATTATTTGATAAAGAGATAGTTTGAGATGGTTCCAGGGGGCTAAATACTAAATTATCAACCGTGACGGAATTAGCGTCTAAAGTATAACTCCCACTAGTCATTGATGTCAGTGTAGTGCTTTCTGTAATCGCCTGACTTAAGCCGTTGGGACCGCTTAAAACAATATCGGCATTAATTCCTGCGGGTAATCCGGTAACAGTGATGTTTAATACAGCATTTGCAGAAGAGACAACCGGAACTGGAGCAGAAGATGAACCTCCACCGCCACAAGATATTAACAACAGGCTCAAACCAAAGAGCCATGCAATTCGGTATGAATTAACTAAAATTTTCATGATACAAACCCTCAAAACCAATTAATTTCCCATTAATTATTATAGGCTTTTTTATAGGTACAAATGTGACGCAGTCTCTATTTCGGGGCTTAATATTATAATTTTTTCCTCTATTAATACCTGCTTTAATGCTTTCTTGTTGTATTAATTATTTTTCAACTTCAATTTGGGGTAAAACAAGTCGAAAAACCATATTAAACACTTAAACTTCAAAAATTTACGTTAATCGAGAGTTTTCACTTGAAAGATGTCATTCGTAGGGTTAAACCCATACCAGGCAAACCAATACATAATATGAGCAGGAATTTTTTTACCCGTTTTATCCATAACAATGCCCGTTCTATGTTCTGTATCAAATTGAACGGATATTTTCTGATTTGCCACGGTGTCAATCAGGGCAGGAATACCATCTTTAGCGGGATCACCATGGAAAATCTCATTGATTGGGATGCTGGCATTACTGATATCAAAACCGTTATAACGGTCAGGCTGTTTTGATTGTGCCTGAGCAAAATAATTTCCTAAGGAAAGCAAGAGAACAAGATAAAACAGATATCTTGTTTTTTGTGGAAAGATGTTAAAAGTTAAAAAGTTGGATTTCATGACTCAATTCACTCCTTATCTCATACAAAACCAAACAGATAGACACGGGCAAACAGGAAGTATTACAATAAAATATCCAGACTCATTGATTACGGGTATATACCCGTAATCAATGAAGATGCAGAATTTCAGAGTGCTTGAGCTTTCTCAATTCAAGGCGTATTGAAGATTAATGGTTATTCCCTTATGATTCAATACAACAAAGAAGTGAGGAAGCTCAAGCACTTCTACGAT
>JBFFIY010000107.1:0-17192 GCA_041556195.1 Enterobacterales bacterium | reverse complement strand
GGATCTCCGTCAGGATCATTTCCTGTATTGTCGCTACTACCCGGGTTTCCGTTGCTTAACATAAGTAACCTGAGCTCGGGATAAGAACAGCCACTTTAGCGGTTCTCTGCGTTGAACTAGCTACTAATAGGGGCTATTGCTACGCTAGTCCGCCTTGATAACCACTAAAATATTTGCACTGGACAGATTTTAATCCTGTGATAACACCTTGTCATCTATAAAGTATTTATAACTTACTAATATTTAATAGTATTTTGACTATTCTTATCCCGAGCTCAGGTTAAATAATATGTTTCACATTTTTGATTAGTTGTAATGCTTCACTTTTTGTAACGGGTTTTGAATATAAGAAACCTTGAGCTAGTTGGCAGCCTTTTGCTAGTAGATATTTAGCCTGTTCTTCGGTTTCAACACCTTCTGCTATGGTGTCGATCCCTAATCGATTGGCAAGTGTAATAATTGAATCAATGATTGCTTCGTCTTTAATATCCTTTCCAATATCCTTGACAAAACTGCGATCAATTTTTAATGCGTTAATTGGGAAGTTTTTAAGATATTTGAAAGAAGTATAACCAGTTCCAAAGTCATCAAGCGAAATTGCGAATCCTTGTTCATTTAAGTTATTTAACAGTTTTACTGCACTATCCATATCTTTCATTATGGTGCTTTCGGTTAATTCAAACTCAATTGAAGATGCCGGTACTTGATAAGCAATCAGTTTTTCTTCCATAAATTGACTGAGATTATAGTGATGTAAATGCCGAGCAGACAGATTCAACGCAAAGCTGGTTTTTATTTTTTGTTCGATCCATTGTTGCATTGTTTTCATTGCTTGCTCGATGAGTTGTTCAGTAATGTCGATAATCAGGCCCAATTCTTCAGCAACAGGTATAAAACTCAATGGTGGAACCAATGTGCCGTCTGACTTTTTCCATCTTGCCAGCAGTTCAAAGCCTTTAATTGAATTGTCAATAAGAGAGATTTTTGGTTGATAATGAAGAATAAATTCTTCATTACGAATTGCCGCACGTAGTTCATTTTCCAGACGTAAACGGGACTGAACTAAAGAATTCATTTGAGATGTGAAAAATTGAAAGTTGTTACGTCCAGAGTTTTTTGCATGATACATAGCGATGTCAGCGTGTTTAACCAATTCATCTGAACTTTCTCCATCATCAGGGTAAATTGAAATACCAATGCTTGAGGAGATTGAAACTTCATTATTTTCTAAATGAAAAGGTAGCGACATGCTATCTAATATTGATTGTGCTATACGACTGACAAAACTTATGCCATCAATATCTTCTAACATGACTACAAACTCATCTCCACCCAATCGTGCGACTGTATCGCTTTGTCGAACGCATTGACTAAGCACCGTGGAAATTTTAGTTAATAATAAATCACCAATATCATGACCCAATGAATCATTAATTTGTTTAAAGCGATCCAGATCAATAAAAAATAAAGCTAACTTCCTGTTTTTACGATTGGATGAATCCATTGCATGAGTGATGCGATCCATTAACAAAGCACGATTCGGTAGACCGGTCAACGTGTCATAATTAGCCAGTTTTCGTAACTCTTCCTGTGCTTGTTTTTGTACTGAGATATCGGTAATAGCAAACACAATTTGCAGTTCACCCATTTCGTTAGTAAAAGCATTCGCTGTTACTAAAACAGGCAAGGGTTGTTGGTACAAACGCTTCATTGTACCTTCACCTTCCCAGTGGCCAGTAGTGTTAATTTCACTTAAAATATCATGAGCCAGATCAGTTTTACCATCAGGTTTCATTAACAGCTGTAGTAAATAATTGATGATTTGTTCTTCGGTAAATGATGTGGCCCGATAGAGAGCACTATTTGCAGCGTTCACCTGTAAGTTGTCATTAGTAATTACAACAACATCACGGGTACTTTGGAAAGCTTCACTGAATAATCGAATTTTATCACTATCATCTTTTGATTTTGTAATATCAATGTAAGTGCCAGTAACGCGTTGAGGGGAACCATCCTCCCCGAATTCAGTGATCCGAGCCAGATCTCGATACCAGGCCCAATCTCCAGAACTTGTTTGCATACGGTAGATAAATTTAAAGACATCACTGGATCCCTGTAGAAATTTATTCCAGGTTTTCTGATATCGTTCCTTTTCATCGTTGTGTATAAACTGTAAACGTTTATCAAATGCAATAATATTATTGTCCTGAGCGCCACTTTGATATCTTGGTTCAAATACCAGATTGTTTTCAGCTTGCCAGTCCCATAACCCACTACCACTTCCAGTAAGCGCCAATTGCAATCTCTCTTCACTCTTTTTAAGTATTTTATGAGCTTTTAATAAAGTGATTTGGCGTTTTCGGCGTTGTAAATAAATAGTCAGCACTACAGAGAATAAAAATGCTCCATAAAGCGTAAAGGCCCACCAGGAAAACGCCGGGTGAGGACTCACGTTTAGATAAAGTGATACAGGGGCAGATTCACGCCCTGTTTCATAGTCAATAACTAAAACTTTAAATACGCTATTTCCTGGTGCAAGTTTAGGTAAAAATAAATCACTTTCACTGGTTATTGTTGATTTTGTTTCAGAACTCCCTTCTATCCAGTATTTATATTTTAGTTTTTTCGGGTTAGAAAAGCTCAGTGCAGAGAATTGTAATTTGAGCCCATAATCATCATGGAACAGAGCAAGCTGATAATCAACAATGGGGCGAAATGAATCAGCTAGTTCTCTGGACATCAATGAGATATTGGTGATATTGATATTAAGTTGACGTTTGTTTGCTGGGATCAGTTTGTCTGGATCAACTCTCATAATACCTTTGATACTGCCAAAATAAAATTCGCCCTGTTTTGTTATCAGAGAAGCTCCACCATTAAATTCATTAGTTGAGAGTCCATCGTTGGTGTCGTAAACACGGAAATGGAAGGTCTCCTTATCAAAACGAATCAATCCAGAATTAGATGTAACCCAGAGGTTGCCATGTTGATCCGGCTTAAATTCAAGAGGACTGTTATCGGGTAGTCCATCCATGCTGGTTATGTGTTTAATTTCTTTACCAGTGTATTTGTCAATAACATAAATTCCAAAACCGGGGTAGGCGATCCAGGTATGGTTATCATCGGTGTATACATCCTGAGCTAACGTTCGTGGTTTGTCTGAGGGTGGCAGTGCATGAATAACCTGATAAGTGCCGGAAGATTTAGAATAGCGAACGACCTGATCAACCATGTTTATATAGAGTTTGTCCGAGTCATCGGGATCTTCTCCTGCCACTCTAATAAGTCTTTTTTGCAACTTACCACCAGATTCAGTGTTCTCATTAAACTCCAATGTTCCAGAACGAGTATCGAAGGTATAGAGACCTTCTTTGTGAAGAATTCCCATAGTATTTTCATCGAAAAAGAAAATATCTGAAGGTTCTTTTGAAAAAATCTCCTTAGCCTCTGCTGTTAATTTTATAGGACTCTCGGTAAGAGTTTGTGTATTGAACTTGCGGATCCCATCGACTGTTCGTAACCACAAATTGTTTCCCTGAACTTCAATATCCGTTACTGTAGAACCACTCACGGTGACTTTTTCATATGGATTAACCAGAAATTGTTTAACTTCTCCCGTTGTAGGATTGATTCGATTGAGTCCGTTACGAGTACCGACCCAGATATTACCCTCGTTGTCTTCTTTGGTGGCCCAGACACGGTTGTGGCTAAGAGAATTCTTACCACTTGTCGACTGTTGATAAAAAGTGAAGTGATCCTGATTAGGATCCCATTTAAAGGCTCCGTCATTACGGCTGCCCATCCACAGGTTACCTTCATTATCCTTGATCATATCGAGGACATTATTATCTGCCGATTGGTAAGAACTATCAGAATAGGACAATATATGTTTTTTATTGCCGTTTTTATCAAGTTGGAACAATCCCTTATGTGTGGCTAGCCAATAAAAATTTGTCTCCTCAATTACTTTCCATACATTTAACTCAGGTTCTAATACTTTGATAACAAGTTCTTCAGAGTCTCCTTTTAGAAAAGATCTAAGCGAATCTGGAGCCAATTGGTATAGTCCCTCAACTGTTGCCAGCAATAAGTTGCCTTCCAGGTTACGATAGAGGCCTTTGACGTTAATTCGGTCATCCAGTCCATCACCGGTAGTTTCAGGATCAAACGTTGCAAGTTGTTTGGTAAAAGGAATTCCATGAATTGTTTTATTCTGTTTATCTAATGCAAATAGTCCGTTTGAGGTTGCTACCAACAAGAATTCATCAAATGAGTAAAGTGCCCGAATAATATCGGATGTCTCCAACGTAGGTTCAAAATCGACTACAAATGACAATTTCTCTGTGGTGCTATCGTAATAAAATAATGCACGTAAAGTCGCCATCCACAAGTTATGTTTTCCATCTTCTGTAATGGCCATAAAAGCAGAATCTTGTACTTCACGATCAGCGGGGAAGGGAGGTGTAAACTCTTTAATTGAACTATCAGGTTTACTAATTCGAAAATTACGATTTGGTAAACTGCCAACCCATATATTTAGACGGCTGTCTTGAAATAACGTATTAATGCCCTGTATTTCAAGTAAATTGTCCGGGCCGCTAATTGTGCGAACGCGATGGCCGTCATATAAATTGAGACCTTGTCCTGTGCCTAACCACAAAAATCCATCGCTGTCTTGTAAAAGGTGACTAACTTCTCCCTGGCTTAGTCCTTCATCTAAAGACAACTGTTTAAGTTTAATATTTTGCTCAGCTGATACATGAAGAGAAATACATAAAAAAAACAAACCATTCAATAAGTTGCGCAACAAAACCTCCAATAAGGTGATAACTATACGCTTTTATGAGTATAGCATGTAAATTGATAAAGATAATTTCAGAATTTTGATAAAGGTAGTGGTTGGACAAGAAGCCAACTATAAGTAAGGTAGATAAACTTAGAGAAGATTATAACTCCAACACCTCTGTATTATCCCTTAACCATTTTCTACAATCTTTGTGGTTGGGTATTACTTGTTCTACTTCATACCAGAATTTTTTAGAGTGATTGAATTGTTTTAAATGACAAAGTTCGTGAACAACCACGTAATCAATAATATGATCAGGTGCCATCATTATTATCCAGTTAAAATCAATATCACCCTTGGAGTTGCAACCGCCCCATCTACTTTTAAATGATTTAATTTTAATTGACTTAGGAATAGCTCCAACTAAAGTTGTGTAGCATTCCACTTTTTCTAAAAGTATTTCACTGGCCTTTTGTTTATACCATTGTATAAGAGCGTCTTTTATCAGTTGTGGTTTTTTATTTCGATAGGGTAAACTCATGACTAAACGGTCATTATGTAATTTTATTGGTTGAAAAGTGCCAAAGTTTATATGTAATGGATAGCTGTTGCCTAAATAGAGAAAAGGCTCCCCGGAAGCATACAGTTTTGTTTTAATAGGAACCATTTCTTGATGGAGTTTTATTTTTTTTTGAATCCACAATGTTTTTTCCGACAAAAACTCATCAATAAATTCTTCTGGTATATCTTTAGGGACGATAACTGATACAATACCATTGTCAACTTTAATTGAGGCAGTTTTTTTTCGACGTGTACGGATAACTTCAGCACTAAATCCATCACATTTTCTATATTCTATTTGAGTCATATCTATAAATCCATAACGTCATTTTTTTAATTTGTCACCAGTTTTTCTGTTGATTCTGGCCTGGCCTGGCCTGGCCTGGCCTGGCCAAGAAAATAGACTTTATCAGCTAATCTTAATGTTTTTTTAGTATAGCGAATTCTGCCAGAGCGTCGAGTGATTTTATGTCGAGTAATAATTTCTGCATTAATCGGAGATACTTTTATTCTGCCATAAGAGTCTTTACAATGAAAATCTGCATATTCAGTTCGATTTTCATTTAGTCAATTGCTATGCATTTTAAGGTTAAGATTAGCTATGGGTTCAGACGTTGTCGTTGCTTTGATTTTCCTGATAGGCGAATCTAGGTAGAGTTTTCCCTTCATATTCAACCGTTTCAGCAAACATGTCTAACGGTCTCACCCAAATGTTACGATCTCCATACATGGGGTGATATACCACCAGTTTTTCTAATGTCTCTGTATGTGTCGCCACATACAAAACATTATAAAGGTAACCTTTATAATGTTGGTAAATACCTGGTTTTATGATCATAAAAAGTTGTTTTTCAATTAAAAGTGAATAGTCTACCAGAGAATGGATGGTTTTTTAGGCAAATAATATATGAGATGCAAGAAATACAGAATATCAACAATAGTTATTGAAATGCTGTGGGAGAAATCAAATAGTCCTATTCGTATCTAAGATGATAATCGGGTGAAATGGATGTATGATATCGAAGGTTTTTATCAATCATTTGTACTCTTGCCTTTGCAAGGACAAAGAGATCTAAATGAAAATTTTATCTTATACTCATGTTTTTTGAATATTAATCAGGCCCAAAATGCGATTAAATCGAAATGTATCTTGTCTATGTGGAAGTGGCTCAAAATTGAAACATTGTTGTGGTCGGTATTCTAAAAGTACTAGCCGACCAGTTAATATTGGTGTTGTAGAAAATTTTGTGAGTCCCGAGCTTTGTCAGAAGATTCTGGCCTATAGCAAAGGGGCTCAAGCAAATCCAATGAGTCAATTGGCTGTGAGTGAAGAAAATCGTTTCTCCGAGACCCGTGTAGGTGAAGAGATTTTAATAGATGGAATGGATAAAGAAATTATTGCTTTAATAACTCGAGCGTATCAGGAAGAAGTGTCATCTTTTTATAGTGCCGATATTGAATGGGTGGAACGTCCACAAATTTTGCGCTATGGAATGGGGGGCAAATACAAACCACATGCAGATGCTTATGTATGGAGGCCACAAAAAAAACAATGGGTGAAAGTCATCGATCGCGATTATAGTATACTTATCTATTTAGACGAGCAATTTGAAGGGGGAGCCCTGTATTTCAATTTATTGGATTATCTGATTAAGCCAAAAGCTGGCATGTTAGTGTTTTTTCCTTCTGATCAAGTTCATATGCATGAAGCACAAGAGGTCATTACCGGTAAACGGCATGCGATAGTAACTTGGGGTGCAGTGAAGGGAGTTTCCAGAATTGGTTCAAATATACCCGAAAATACCATTTTAATGGATAAATGAGCAATAGGCTGAATTGATTGTGAGATGTGTTTCGTCAGAAATTGGATAAATTAGACAAATTAAGCAGTTGCCTTCATAATCCCGACTAAATTTTGGTAAGGCAGTCATTTATGAAATCTTTATTTTTTAAAATTATTCGTGTAGTTGCAGGTAGATTGATTCTCGTGATCGATTTTTTGACGCGACCTCGTAAGATGGTTCGAGATAGAAAGTCGCAAGTAGTGGTTGAGCAACAGGCTCAGAATTTACAGTTATATCAGTTTAAAGCCTGTCCATTTTGCGTTAAAACTCGTCGTACCATTCATAAACTCAATATTCCCGTTGCAACAAGGGATGCTAAAAATGATGCTTTTTATCGTCAGGAACTACTGGAACAGGGCGGTAAACTTAAAGTTCCATGTTTGCGTATTGAAGAAGATAATCAGATCAAATGGATGTATGAATCAAAGAATATCATCAGTTATCTCAATTCTCGTTTTCAAACAGAAAAAGTAGCCTGAATGAAGTTTTTATTTCACTCTTTGTTATATTCTATATTGTTATATTCTATATTGTTATAAAGCTAGCTGAATATTACCGTGGAAATAGACGTATCTTATGCTGAGGCCATCTCTAAACTGGAAACATTTCTTGCAGATCCAAAGTGTACCACTGGTTATACGCTTGATAAGATGCTGGGTGCAATGGTAGGGTTTTTGAGCTGTTCAGAATACCAATCAGAAATTGATCTAGCTGAACTTATTGTTGGTAATGACGCTGAAGGCTTTAATGAGTGGCTAGAAGATGGAGAAACCAGGTTTGCATGGGTTGCAGTCGTTAATCATCTTACAGAACAACTGGTTACAGAGGCGTTTGTACTGTCGGAACACTATCCATACATAGAAAATCAACTTGAACCCTCAGCCGATTTTGTCGATTGGTGTGATGGTTATTTGTCAGGTTTACTGTTGAATGATTTTATCTGGGAAGGTGATTTTGAATTTATGCGCTCTTTTACAGATGCTGATGAACTCGAAGATATTGAGACCGAGTTCGATTCAATCATTGATCTGGTATTCTTAATATCAAATTGGAAGAAAACATTGGATATGAATGAAAAGCCAGAGATCTTACAGAAGGAATTGTCCCAGATATATGCCATCGTTGAGCATGGGGTAATCATAAACCATGGGCTGGCTCTAAGACTTGAGGAGCTTAAACTGGAATCAGGAGCGTTGGCACCAAGAAGTACCATGGATGTTGAAATTGAAAATGAGCCATTTATCAGAGAAATGCCAAAAACAGGTAGAAATGATCCTTGCCCTTGTAGGAGTGGAAAGAAATTTAAAAAATGTTGTTTACATTGATATTGTTTACATAGATCTAATGCAATTGTCTTCCTTTGGAAGGAATTCCGAAGACTCAACAATTACATAGCAATGAAATGTGACATTTGAGACAAGTTAAGTACATTGCTTCATGCAGGTAACATTATATTTCACTAATTTGGTTTTAATTTTAATTGAGTTTTGATTTGATTTCAGGCATAGTACCCGCGCTTACAGCAAACCATCTGAAAGACGTAATTCCAGGTGTTTTGGGTATTCATTATGGTGACTCTGTTGGTCCCCTCGCAATGATAGGTTATGAACTCCGCCAGGCCCGGAAGGGAGCAACGGTAGTAGCTGATTCATGTGCCGGGGTGTGGCTGGCAGAGTTGCCACCAACCCCTTTCTGTTCAGTTTGCTCTAAAATCCCTCATCTCTGCGTTAAAAACAGTCAGGTAAAAACCAGTTACGAGATGCGAGAAAAAGTTATAAGACAGGTATTCTTTCATCGCACATCGCACATCGCACATCGCACATCGCACATCGCACCTCGCACCTCGCACCTCGCACTGAATTTAACACCTAAAACCCAAAAACTTGAGCCTGAATATACTATCTCTGCAAATCACTTATGCCATTGTCGCTTTTGGCATGATAATATGAACCTTTCAGTTTTTAGACCTTCTTATATAGCATGAGTTATCAGGTTCTAGCCCGTAAATGGCGTCCCGCAAATTTTCATGAATTAGTTGGCCAGGAGCATGTCAAGAAAGCCTTGATTACAGCTCTTGATGCCCAGCGTTTGCACCATGCCTACCTTTTTACGGGAACCCGAGGTGTGGGAAAAACTACCATTGCTCGAATTTTGTCCCGGTGTTTAAATTGTCTGGAAGGCGTATCTTCTAAACCCTGTGGCCATTGTCGAAGTTGTATGTCTATCGCTGAAGGCCGTTTTGTTGATTTGATAGAAGTGGATGCGGCTTCCAGAACCAAAGTAGATGATACCAGAGAGCTTTTAGACAATGTTCAGTATCTGCCCAGTGAAGGAAGATATAAGGTTTATCTGATTGATGAAGTTCATATGCTCTCTAATCATAGTTTTAATGCCTTATTAAAAACTTTAGAAGAGCCGCCTCCCCATGTGATATTTCTGTTAGCAACAACCGATCCCCAAAAGCTACCTGTTACGGTTTTGTCTCGCTGTTTGCAGTTTCATTTACAACATATGACTGAAGAGCAAATTTCTCATCATTTGGCTTTTATTCTGGAACAGGAAAAAATTAATTTTGAACAAGCAGCACTTGATAGGTTAAGTTCCGTTGCTGACGGTAGCATGCGAGATGCTTTGAGTTTGCTGGATCAAGCTATAGCTCATGGTTCTGGAGAGGTAAAAGATAGTTCCGTGATTGATATGCTGGGAATTGTTGAACGTGCTCCGATTTGGCAACTCATAGAAAAACTAGCTCAGCATGATAGCGAAGGTGTGTTTGAAGTGGCAGAGCGATTTGCCAGTTTTAGTAGTGATTTTGCCCCCGTATTATCTGAACTTCTTCACGCCTTTCACGAGCTGGCTTTGGCTCAAAAGGTGACATCACATATTAAAAACTTACCTGAAAAGGCACAATCTTTATTGAGCCAGATGACAGCCGATGAAATACAGTTATATTATCAAATTACCTTGCATGGCCATAGAGATCTTTCTTTTTCTCCTTCCAGCCGTATGGGATTTGAGATGTGTTTATTGCGCTTGTTGGCATTTCAACCTGCTCAAGACTACTCTGAACTACCTCAAAAAAAAATTGAGCAGCAACATCGAGCAGATCCTTCGGCCAGAACAGAGCTTTCAGCCAGAACAGAGCTTTCAGCCAGAACAGAGCCTTCGGCCGTACAACATCCACCTGAAAGGATAACACCATCAGCATTTAAAGATGGAGATGAAGAAGATAACCAGGTTGCGCCAGCTGCAATGGCAACCACTGCGGCAACTTCAACTCCTGAGGTGAAACAGCCAGAACTTGTCAATGAAGTTAAAGTGGCAGGAGCTACTATAAATAATGCTGAACATATAAGCGTAGAACATAAAGTAGCCACTGAGGTTAAAACGAGAAATGAGAGCAATGCCAATAGTGGTATTTCTTCACCAGTCGGATCTATAGAACAAATATCATCTAATGTTTCGAATGTGTCTGGTTCAATAACCCCACAGGTAAATATAGTTAAACAGGCTTCACCTACATCAGCAGCTCAAATGAATGCTGCTAGCTCCATGCCACAATTTGAGGATATAAACCCTGCGAACTGGTGTCATATTGCTGAAAATTTAAAGGTTGAAGGTATGACTCGTCAACTGGTATTAAGCAGCCGTTTTATCAGTTTTACTGATGGCCTGTTAACCCTGAGTTGCCAAAATGTACCTTCTTCAATTTTAACGCCAGAAAGAAAAGCGCAGATAGAAACACCTTTATCTCAACTGGTTGGACTAACAGTTATCCTGAATATTGTTGCGGATGATGACAATGCCAAAGGGGAAAGTGCCAGACAGGTTCAGCAACGGGTTGCAAAGGAAAAACAACAACAGGCTCAAGTAATTATTGACCAGGATCCTCTAATTCAGGATGTATTAAACAAATTTGAAGGACAAATTCGGGAAGGCTCAATTCTTCCCGTTGATGGATCTGATAATTAGGTGAGTCTGATAATTAACCTGAACTCGGTAAGAATAGTTAAAATACTATTAAGTATTAGTAAGTTACAAATAATTAAGCGTTACAATGGTCTTACCCTGAGGCCAGGTTAATTAATATTGACTAGTTTTTTTATAATAGAGAATTAAGAGAGGAAATAGCATGAAAGGTGGTTTGGGTGATCTAATGAAGCAGGCTCAGGAAATGCAGTCAAAAATGAAGGAAATGCAAGATAAAGCTGCAAGTGCGGAAGTTACTGGAGAATCTGGTGCCGGTATGGTTAAAGTGCTCATGACTGGGAGACATGATGTGAAAAGAGTTTCTATTGATCCCAGTTTAATGAGTGAAGATAAAGAAATTCTTGAAGATTTATTGGCATCGGCAGTGAATGATGCGGTGCGTAAAGTTGAACAAATATCACAAGACGGTATGTCTGGTTTAACAGCGGGTTTGAATTTGCCACCAGGCTTTAAATTGCCTTTTTAAGATAGTTTTAATATTGAAAATGAAATCAGCGTGGATCAAACAATGAGTCGAAGCCCTCTTATTCAACAACTTATTGATGCTCTGCGCTGCTTGCCAGGTGTAGGGCCTAAATCTGCCAGCCGTATGGCCTATCAGCTGCTTGAAAGGGATCGCCAGGGCGCTTTTCATCTATCTGATACTTTAAAACAGGCTATGGAACAGATCGGTCATTGCAATCAATGCCGTACATTTACTGAACATGAAACTTGTGAAATTTGCAATAACCCTAAAAGAAATACCGAGTTACTTTGTATCGTTGAAACACCATCTGATATCCTGGCCATCGAACAGACCGCAAGTTATCGGGGGTTGTATTTTGTGTTGATGGGACATTTATCTCCATTAGATGGCATTGGTCCTGAAGATATTGGTTTGGATGAATTATCTGAAAGATTAAAAACCGATCCACCTGGCGAACTCATTTTAGCACTCGGCGCGACCATTGAAGGCGATGCAACATGTCATTTTATTGCACAAATGATTGATACTTCAAGGGTGAAAATTTCTCGAATCTCCCAGGGTGTACCCATTGGCGGAGAGCTAGAACAAGTCGATGGCAGTACCCTTGCCCATTCTTTAGCAGGAAGACGAGATTATCTTTAGTCTTTGCCAGAAGCCTGAGGCTGTTTACCTTCGGTGAATCGTCACTGCCGATGGCTACCAGATAAAAATTAAACTTACCCCCAATAAAGCAATGCTACTGCCTACAACTGCAGAACGATTGACTTTCTGGCCTCTAACCACCGCTATGACTAATGAGAAAATAATAGAACTGGCAAATAAAGCCTGTACGATGGCCGCAGGCGCGTGAGCAAACGAAAGCGTTTGTAATTGCATAGCGACAAAAGTTCCAACGAAGGTTGCCAGTGTCAAAATCTTCCATAATTGAGATTTTTTAAATTCATGAGGAAGCCAGGCCTGTTTAGTGAGCAACATAATCAAGCTCACCAGAATTAAACCTCCTACTAAACGATAAAGACTGGCGGTTACAACATGGATGTCGCTATTGATCAAAACATCTCTTCCAGTAACTGCGCCAACAGCCTGACAAAGTGCTGACAGGGCTGCATAATTTAACCCTGACAATGACACATCCATTTCGCGTTGTTTGCCCTTTTTGGAGCGGATCACCAGATCAACTCCCAGTAAAATAATGGCAATGGCTAACCATTGAAACCCACTTAACCATTCTGAAAGCCAGACGATAGCTAAAAGGGCGGTAAATATGGGGGAAAGGGTCTCTGTCAGCAATAAGGTTGTTCTTTCACACATGCGGTTGAGTGCTGCAAAAAATGCGCTGTCTCCAATGCCGATACCTATAGCACCGCTGAGCAGAAGCCATAAAATATCGTTTAAGTCAGATGAAAAAGAAATATCAAGAACAAAAATAGCCAGTAATAAGCCCGTTATGGCAATAACACCTTTCCAAAGGTTCAGGTTGAAAGGTGAAAAATGGCTTCCGAGTTGTCGGAAATAAATCACTGAAATTGCCCAGCATAATGCTGTTAAAAGGGCGGCTATCTCTCCGATATAAGGCATGTTGATAGATTTAATTGAGTGAATTGGTTCTAAGAGCCGAGAAGTATGCTTGGATCCAGTAGTAGATTCAACTACATTCAATCTAAATAACCTGAGCTCGGGATAAGGACGAACTCAGGATAAGGACAGCCACCCAGCACAACTATTTTAGCGTTTCTCTGCGTTGAACTAGCTACCAATAGCACTCTATTGCTACGCTAGTCCGCCTTGATAACCACTAGAATATTTGCACTGGACTCATTTAAGCCTGTGATAAAACCTCATTGTAACGCTTAATTATTTATAACTTACTAATATTTAATAGTATTTTGGCTATTCTTATCCCAAGTTCAGGTTAAATAAGTTATATGGGTTGAATAAGCTGTTACAAATTAAATTTTACCTCAGACTATCAAATTGGTTAAACTCGGAAACCAATTTTTTTGTAATTTGGAAGGGTTAAGGAAATGAAATTGAACAAACTGGTACTTCTGTTATCCATCGTGGGTAGCATGACATTTGCTCAGAATCTTCAAGCAGATGATGAAAAAACGAAAGATAAAGAAGAGTCCAAAGAAAAAACCGTTGCCGAATTGATAAAAGATAAGACTTTTCATGAAGGTTTTCTAAATTTATATCAAGATCCAAAAACAGGTTCGATGATGCTGTCGTTAACCGAAGAGCAATTAAATAAACCCATGGTTTATTTTGTTCATACGGTAAATGGAGTGTTGGATGCTGGACATTTCAAAGGAGCTTTTCGGGAAACAAAATTACTTGAATTTCGTAAACATTTTGATCGCATAGAAATCATTTCTAGTACTCCTCGATATTATCTGGATGAAAAGCAGGCGATTAGTCGCTCAAAAGGAACCAATATTTCGCCTGCCATTTTATCGAGTATGAAAATTGAAGCTCAGGATAAGAAAACGGGACGTTATTTAGTGAAGGTAGATCCGGTTTTTTTAGGTGAATCCATTCATAAAGTCTCTCCATACCCAAGACCAGAAATACCAGGTCAGTCTCCAAGAGCTCCATCATATAAAGTAGGAAAACTGAGTAAAGATAAAACTAAATACATGGGCATTCGCAGTTATCCCAAAAATTCAGATGTAGTGGTTGAATACGTATTTGACAATGATGCACCCAGCATAAGGGGTGGCATTGAAATAAGCGACGCTCGTACTGTGGTAGTGCAAATGCAACATTCTTTTATCGAATTACCAGAAAATGATTTTAAGCCTCGCCGAGATGACGCCAGAATTGGTTATTTTACCCAGCAGTTTGATGATTTAACCTCTAATAAATGGGCGCCCTATAAAGATGTAATAAACCGTTGGAAATTGGTTAAAAAAGATCCTGCCGCAGCTCTATCTGAACCAGTAGAACCCATCGTCTGGTGGATAGAAAATACTACGCCAGTTGAATGGCGTGATACCATTCAAAAGGCCGCACTACAGTGGAACATTGCTTTTGAAAAAGCAGGTTTTAAAAATGCCCTGCAGATCAAGATCCAGCCTGATGATGCCGATTGGGATGCGGGTGACATTCGCTACAACGTATTACGTTGGACTGCTTCACCCAGACCTCCATTTGGTGGATATGGTCCAAGTGTGGCAAATCCATTAACAGGCCAGATCATTGCTTCAGATATCATGCTCGAATATGTATTTATGAAAAATCGCTGGTTACAGGAAAAATTGCATACTGATGGTGTTTCAATGGAGCAATATCAGCCTGTTTCTGAGCTATCAGGTTCTACAAAAGGTCTTTCTTGTTCTGCTGGTTATTTTATGCATAACTCTATGCTAACAGCTGGTGCAGTTATAAATGCTAATGGTGGTTCTGAACTCGAAAAGCATAAATTGGTGGAACAGGCATTGACTTCATTGATACTTCATGAATTGGGGCATACTCTGGGGCTAAACCATAACATGAAAGCCAGTCAGCGTTATAACGCAATGGAAGTTCATGATGCTTCAATCACACAAGGCAGCCTGACCGCCTCGGTTATGGATTATGCGCCAGTCAATATTGCTCCTCCAGGTATTACACAGGGAGATTATTCCGATACCAAACCAGGTTCTTATGATATGTGGGCAATAGAATACGGTTATTCTCCTTCGCTTGCTGACGATACAGCAGAAGAAGCAAGGCTTAGCAAGATTTTGGCTCGCTCAACAGAATCTGGTTTGGCTTTTGGTAATGATGCAGATGATATGAGAAGACCTGGATTGCATATTGATCCAAGAGTAATGATTGGTGATATGTCTAACGATGCTATTGAGTATAGCCGCGGTCGTATGGAGCTGGTTAAAGAGACTTTAGGAAAATTAAAAGATCGTGCGATCAATGAAGGTGAATCTTATCAGGAATTAGTAGTAGGACTAAATGTGTTGCTGCGTACCTACTTTACTGCGGCGAATGTTTCTTCCCGTTATGTTGGTGGTGTTCATCTTGATCGAGCTGTTGTCGGTCAGCAAGGTGCGACTCAACCCTATACTCCAGTTTCTAAAGAAGTTCAAAAAAAGGCAATAGATTTGATCAGTGAATACCTGTTTGCTCCAGGTATTTTAAAAGAAGCAGAGCCTTTATATGCCTATTCACAGGTTCAACGTCGAAGCTTTAATAAGTTTGGCGATAATGAAGATCCTAAATTACACGAAATGATCCTTAATGCACAAAGAGCGATATTTGACCATGTATTACATACAGCTGTGCTGCAGAGAATGTCAGATACTGCGCTTTATGGTAATGAATATGCTTTAAATGATTTAATGGAAGATCTCACCAGTGCCGTGTTTGCTGCTGATAAGAGCACAGATGTAACTACTCATCGTCAGAACCTGCAACACGAATATGTAAATCGCCTGATAACAATAAGTGGCCTGAAAACTTCTTCAAAATATGATTACCTGTCACGTGCAGCTGCAACTTATCAGTTACAAAAACTGCGTAATCTGGGAGAGTATCAACAGGGTTTATCTGTTTCAACTAAAGCGCATCGAAGTTATTTACGTGGTTTAATTAACGAGGCTTTTGGAGAAAATAGTTAATATTTGAAGTTGTTATCATGACTATATTAAGGAGCCATCAGGTTCCTTTTTGTTGATATCCGTTCCACCTAGGTTCTGAAACCTGCATCTTGAGGTGGCACGGGTATATACCCCTAATCATTCATTACGCCTGATTACAGAGTGCTTGAGCTTTCTCAATTCGAGGCGCATTGATGAAATCATGGTTGTTCCCTTATAAATCAATGCAAAGACAATGTGCTCCCTGCATTGTCGCCTTACCTATGTCCATATAGGCAACAAAGAAGTGAGGAAGCTCAAGTACTTCTACGATGGGTTTAAAATCACTTTATACTTTGTTGTTGATTTTGCTAAGGGAATAACCATTGGCTGCAATCAACGCCTCGTCTAAAGCGATTTTAAATCCCACTGAAACAGGCGTAATGAATGATTAGGGGTATATGTCCCCAATCATTCAATCGTTATCCCCAAATTTAAAATACAATGAATACCCAAATATCTATAGGTTGATTATCTATCCACTTTAAATAAGGGCTAATTCTGCCAAAAAAACAAATTTTGGCAGGATTAGGACAAAAAATGTCTGATTTTTGATAACTTTGAAAGAGGGTACAACGTAGAATATCCCTGAATTAACATATTAAGATTGAAAATAATTAACCTGGCTCTCCATAGAGACCCCATCTGTGGCTTTTAGGTTTCTTTGTGACTATTTCTGGATTGGCAGTTGAAGTTTTGTAATATTTAAGCTTAATTTCTGAAGCCTTGATTGCAAGGTCTTTTGTTTCTTCAGGTTTTTAGTTTGTTATTAAGTAACTATTCAGCTTCCCCCTAAAATGAGCCATCTCATCGTTCAAAAATGGTCAAATAATCGAGACAGTTAATAGCTCCATGCATTAACTGCATAACCCACATCCATGTGGGGATATACTCACATTTTTTGCCTCGATCTG
>JBFFIY010000106.1:0-17254 GCA_041556195.1 Enterobacterales bacterium | reverse complement strand
TTGATAACCACTAAAACATTTGCACTGGACAGATTTTAACCCCACGATAACACTATGTAAGTTATAAAGTATTTATAACTTACTAATATTTAATAGCACTTTGACTATTCTTATCCCGAGCTCAGGTTATTTACTGGCCACTACAAACGCTATGGCATAATGAGTTTCATCACTAATGCTGATTTGCCAGTCATTAATGTTTTTCTTTTGGGCTAATTCCAGAGCTTTTTGGGAGAGTTGAATTTGAGGCGTACCTTTTTCATTATGGTTAATTTCAACATCTTGAAATGAAAACTCACCACCAATACCTGTACCAAAGGCCTTTGCTACAGCCTCTTTTGCCGCCCAACGTTTTGCCACAAAATGAATAAGCTGTTTAGAGTTCTGTGGTATATGCTCTAACTCTGTTGGGGTTAGTAATCTGGCACAAAATTTCTCTGGCGAATTTTGTAAAACTTTTCCAATTCTATCCAGAGATACAATGTCTGTGCCTATACCCATAACACTCATGATCGAGTGGCTTCAATTCTTGCACAAAGCATCAACGCTTTCATATCCGCAACCGCCTTGTCTAAACCACAAACTGCAGCTCTGGCGATAATTGAATGTCCAATATTTAACTCTACAATATCTGCAATAGCTGCGATGGGTTTAACGTTGTGATAGTGCAAACCATGCCCGGCGTTAACTTGAATGGATAAACCAACAGCCTGCTCTGTTGCCTTGACTATTTTATCAAAAGCATTCTGTTGTAACGTAAAATCCCTGGCATCTGCATAATGTCCCGTATGCAATTCTATTATAGGCGCTCTACAGTCACTGGCAGCCTGAACTTGCTGTTCATTGGCATCAATAAATAAGGAAACCTGTATTCCAGCTTCAGTTAAACGTGCCACTGCCTCTGCAACCTGTCCCTGGTTTGCTACAACATCTAACCCACCTTCTGTGGTAAGTTCTTCTCGTTTCTCCGGTACCAAACAACAAAAGGCCGGTTTAATTCTTTCTGCAATACTTAGCATTTCATCGGTAATAGCCATTTCGAAATTTAATCGAGTATCAATCGTCTGTGCTAACAATTCAATATCTCTATCTTGAATATGTCGTCTATCTTCTCTTAAATGAGCAGTAATTCCATCAGCACCAGCCTGTTCTGCAATTAGCGCAGCTTGGACAGGATCAGGGAAAGTTGTGCCTCTGACTTCTCTTAAAGTCGCTATGTGATCGACATTAACGCCGAGTAAAATATCGTAGGTATGTATATTCATGATTTTCTCATTTGTAACTAGTCAGATCACTGTCTTACCTGATGGTTCTCTGAATAGTTTTTCTCATTTAATGAATCAAAGTAACTAAAGTTGTCTTAATTTTATTGTTTTTTTAACTGCTGTTTTTTTAACTGCTGTTTTTTTAACTGCTGCTTTTTTAACTGAGAGTATAACTCACGACTGGCAAAGGGTTTATTTCCTACAAGAGGTTGAAGCGCCAACCGAGTAATATAACGAGCAACTTTCAAGGTAGTAGGATTATGCCAATTTTCTCCAGATAATTTCAACAATTCTTCTCCAGAAATACCGGCTAAATGGGAAGGCTCTGTTGGGATAAATCCTAGTTCAGCATCAAAAAGATAATGAATTTTTTCTGAAATTTTATCAGCTTGGTGATCCGTTTCAAGATTAATGCGGTAACCCAAAATACTCAGTAAATTCCATTCAAAGGTTCTTAGAGCCTGAGCTTCTGAAAATTCAGAAAATGATGCTAATGTTTCAGTATAAAGTTCAAATAAATGTTCTTGGGTATGATGTCTTTGTAAACAACGGATCAGCAATTCGTTTAGATAGAGTCCACAATAAAGCTCTGTACCTTTAAGATCGACTTTCCAGTTTAGGCTCTCAACCTGAGTTAGTGTGGCTAAATCCCCTTTTCCTTTCCAGGATATCAATAATTTTTGAAAAGGTTGGAGTAACCCCGCTCTTGATTTGGACTTTCTGGCCCCGCGAGCAACAACAGCAACTCTACCATGATTTTCAGTTAAGAATTCAACTAACAAACTGGTTTCACGAAAAGGTCTGCGATGTAACACAATGGCATTTTCCATTTGTGATTCCATCAATATCTCCTGTTTTTCAGCATTAATAATCCGTATAACCCAAACTCTTTAATGCTCTTTCATCATCAGCCCAGCCTTCTTTTACCTTCACCCACAGTTTAAGTAAGATTTTATTCCCAAATAACTTCTCCATATTTAATCGAGCTTCTGTTCCAATACGTTTCAATCCCTGACCTTTTTCGCCAATCACAATGCGTTTTTGGCCCGAACGTTCTACTAATATAAGCGCATAAATTTCAATAATACCTGAAGGTGCAATTTTGAATTGTTCAATTTCCACGGAGATTGAATAGGGCAATTCTTCTCCAAGAGCTCTCATGATTTGCTCTCGGATAATTTCTGCCGCCAGGAAACGTTCACTTCTATCAGTGATATAGTCTTCTGGAAACATAAATTCCATTTCTGGTAGCATTTTCATTAACGCTGTTTTAAGTTCAGTCAGTTGCAAGCCTTTTAGAGCAGCTCCAGGAATAATCTCTGTGAATTCATGTCTGGCAGAAAGCGTTTCTAATACTGGGAAAAGTGCTTCTTTACTTTCAAGTTTATCAACCTTGTTAATAAACAGGTAAACCGGCACATCAACATTTTTGATTTTTGATAACACCAATTCATCGTCTTCGGTCCATTTTTGAGCATCGACTACAAAAACAATGGCATCAACATCCATTAAGCTGCTTGAAGCCGCCCGGTTCATGTGACGGTTAATTAACCTGGCTTCATGTTTATGTAGACCCGGTGTATCAATAAACACTATCTGTTGAGTGTCTTCTGTTAAAATTCCAGTAATTCTGTGCCTGGTGGTTTGTGGTTTTCTGGAAGTAATAGAGATTTTTTCACCGATTAAATGATTTAAAAGGGTCGATTTCCCCACATTTGGACGACCAACAATGGCCACCATACCACAATGGGTTTTATTCATTTCAAGCCTCGTTGTGCTAACATTTGCAACATTTCTTCTGCTGTTTTTTGTTCCGCTATGCGACGACTCTTCGCTTTGTTTTGAACGGTTAAAGTTTCCTGATTTTTGTATTCTACGGTACATAACACTTCAAATACTTGATCATGAACCGCTCCCTCGGTACTGACAACCTGGTACAAAGGCAGAGAAAATTTTCGGCTTTGAAGTAATTCTTGAAGTTTTGTTTTAGGATCTTTTTTCGCATCTGAAACAGAAAGGTTGTCAAGCAGTTGTTTAAACCAGTTAGAAATGGCTAACTGTGCAGGTTCATGGCCTCCATCAAGATAAATAGCACCCAATATAGCCTCAACTGCATCCGCCAGAATAGAATCTCGCCGATGACCGCCACTCTTTTTCTCACCTGGGCCTAACTTAATGTATTCCCCCAAATCTAACTGTCTGGCTATTTGAGAAAGAGAGACACCTTTCACTAATCGAGCTCTAAGTCGACTAAGTTCTCCTTCTGCAGCCTTAGGGAATTTTTGGTACAAACTATCGGCAATCACAAAACCCAGTAATGCATCACCGAGATATTCAAGCCTCTCGTTATTGTTAGAACCACAACTACGATGACTCAGAGCTGATGTTAACAAATCAACCTGCTTGAACTGATACCCTAGATTTTTTTGAAGTCTGGCTAATTTATCAAGCACTTGTTTTTCTCAACTAAAGTCTTAAATTTCAACCGATTCTTCAAAAACAGCCACAATAAAAATGTTAGAAGCAAATGGAACTCGATGCTCATAGTTCATTTTAAGTGTTCTACTTCCACCTTTATGAAGTTCAATTATGAGTTCCTTGGAAGTTACAACCTCAACACCATAGGTATCAAGTCGTTTTTGTATGCGATTCCTAAGCTCTTTTTTACTATAACTCCTAACATCCTCGTCTTCTGCCAGGGTTTCCAGTGCAGTCTCAACGTTAAGGTTTGTCATAACAACAGGAACCATTCTCATGACAATAAGTGCAAAAAAAGCCACCACGGACAATACAATTAACCAACCGATAGCTGTCATACCCTGCTGCTGATGTTTTAGTGCTTGTTTAATCATTGTCTGGTTCTCCAAGTGATAACTTAGTTATTTGTAATAATAGCTAATGAGATGAGTTATAGCTAATCAATGCCGCCTATACGAGAGAAATCTACTTTGTACTTCTCATCACTGTTCCAATGCATCCATATGGCAACAGCTTTGCCCACAAGATTTTCTTCCGGCATAAAGCACCAAACACGGCTATCAGAGCTATGTTCCCTATTATCGCCCATGGCAAAATAATGGCCCGGTGGAACTTTCCATGTATTGTGGCCATTCATACAATATTTATTAAAATGCTGCATCATCTGGTAATCAGAGACTCGTGGGTCATGCAGGATCTGGTGTTTTACGCCCATCAAATCTTCTTCAACCAAATCTAAAACGTCACCATTTAAATCATGGTAGCCATTTCTAGCTAGCAAGGTAGTTTTAACTTTTTCAGGTCCAGGGCATATGGTACTCACCGATTCACAAGCTGGTTGAATATAAATTTGCTTATCCCGATAGACAATGGTGTCACCAGGCAACCCTATAACACGTTTTATGTAATCAATACGAGGATCCAATGGAAAACGAAAAACGAAAACATCTCCTCTTTCCGGATCTGATATTGAAAAGATTTTTTGGTTGGTTACAGGCAGCCTTATACCATAACTAAATTTATTAACGAGGACAAAGTCACCTATTTCTAATGTGGGTTTCATCGAACCAGATGGGATCTTAAAGGGTTCAAACAAAAATGATCTCAATACTAATATAAACAATATCAGTGGAAAAAATGATTTAGCATATTCCACAATCAATGGATCTTGTCCCAACGTTTCCATTATTTCTTCGGATAAAGCTTCTTCGGGTAAAGCTTCTCCAGATAGCTGATTTTTTTGTTGTAGGGTTTCAAATGCCTTTTTTCTTTTGGCTTCAAAAGCTAGTTTATCAATTAACCAAATAAGTCCGGTCACAGCTGTTGCAATGACTAATACTAAACCGTAATCCACTGAGGCACTAAAAGAACGAAAGATAAAGATTATCAATAACAAAGGAAACAGGGCCTTGGAATACTCTACATAAATAGGCTCTTTGTCTAAATTAATTTGCGCGGCATCCTTAGTACCTGATTTTTTTGTAGCATTACCTACAGGAGTTTCAAGCAAGGATTTTCGACGTTGGGGGTTAAGGAACAACATGTCCATCAACCAAACCAACCCAGTTGCCACTGTTAAAATATTTAAGATCAAAAATAAATCCAAATTCATTGGTTAATCCTTCCCCACTGTTAATACGGCTAAGAAAGCTTCTTGGGGAACTTCAACTCGACCAATTTGCTTCATTCGTTTTTTACCTGCTTTTTGTTTTTGCAGAAGTTTTTTCTTTCTGGAAACATCACCACCATAACACTTTGCAGTAACATTTTTGCGAAGAGCTTTAACTGTTTGTCTGGCGATGATCTGGTTGCCAATAGCAGCCTGAATAGCAACATCAAACATTTGTCTTGGAATAAGCTCACGCATTTTATCCACCAGATCTTTTCCTCTGGTTTGAGAAAACTCACGATGGACAATTGAAGCCAGAGCATCTACTTTTTCACCATTAATGAGAAGATCCAGTTTAATGACATCTGCTACAGCAAAATGCTTAAAATGATAATCCAGTGAAGCATAACCGCGACTGGTAGATTTTAGACGGTCAAAAAAATCCAGTACCACTTCGTTCATAGGCAGCTGATAGGTCAGTGCTACCTGATTTCCCACATAATCCATTTTAATTTGCACTCCACGTTTTTGTGAGCAAAGCGTTAATACGGCACCTACATATTCTTGCGGAACAAGGATATTAGCTTCAACTATAGGTTCTCTCACTTCTTCAATCAGGTTAACTTCAGGGAATTTTGAAGGATTATCTACCAGGATAACTTCATTTTTAGTGGTTAATACCTCATAAACCACAGTAGGTGCAGAGGTGATTAATTCAAGATCGTACTCTCGTTCCAGGCGTTCTTGAACGATTTCCATATGTAACATTCCAAGAAAACCACAACGAAATCCAAAACCCAAGGCTGTTGATGATTCGGCTTCATAAAATAATGAGGCATCATTTAAGCTGAGCTTTGCCAGGGCATCGCGAAAACTCTCATAATCATCAGATGAAATGGGGAACATGCCCGCATAAACTTGAGGTGTTACTTTTTCAAACCCAGGTAATGCCTCTTCTGCACCACCCTTAGCATGGGTCAAAGTATCACCTACAGGTGCACCAAGGATCTCTTTAACACCAGAAATAACGTACCCCACATCACCAGCTCTTAGTTCTTGTTTATCTTCGGCTTTTGGTGTGAATATGCCTACTTTGTCAACCCCATGCACATCTCCTATGGACATAGCTTTAATTTTATCGCCCACTTTAATTCGGCCATTTTTAATGCGAACTAAAGAAACCACACCCAGATAATTATCAAACCAGGAATCGATGATCAAAGCTTGTAATTTTTCATCCTGTTCTCCTTCTGGAGGGGGAATATCACTGACTATTCGCTCTAACAATTCATCAATACCAATGCCACTTTTAGCGCTACATTGCACAGCACCTATGGCTTCTATACCAATCACATTTTCAATTTCTTCTGCTACCCTATCGGGATCTGCTTGTGGTAAATCAATTTTATTAAGCACTGGCACCACCACCAGTTCTTGCTCAAGGGCCGTATAACAGTTGGCAACTGTTTGTGCTTCAACCCCTTGAGCCGCATCTACTACCAACAAAGCACCTTCACAAGCAGAGAGTGAACGTGAAACTTCATAGGAGAAATCAACATGTCCGGGTGTATCAATAAAATTCAATGTATAGATATTTCCATCTTTAGCCTTATAATTCAAAGTAACACTCTGGGCTTTAATGGTAATTCCGCGTTCTCGTTCAATATCCATAGAATCAAGCACTTGTGCATGCATTTCTCGTTCAGACAATCCTCCACAGGTTTGTATCAACCTATCAGACAGGGTTGATTTTCCATGATCAATATGGGCAATAATAGAAAAATTGCGTGTAAATTGTTTATAAGCCATTTAGTTTTTATAAGCCGTTTAGTTTATAAGCCAAAGTAAAGAATAACTTTAAGACAGGTAAGGTGGGAGCCAATAAGCTATGCTACTTCAAAAGTACCGTATTCTAACTGAAATACTTTCAATATTCAGTAAATATACCCAATCCACCAGAAAATCTGTATTTTCAAGTAAATTGGGTGCAATTTAATAAAATAAACCCTAAATCTTATTTCTCATCCGGTAAGGTAATCAAGAAGAAACGGCGGCCTAATCTGGGACGAAGAACCAGCAAAGGTACTTCGTCGCCTGGTTTTAGAGAATCAACAACCTTTTTAAACCGTACAACCGTCGTTGTGGGTTCACGAGCAATAGAAATAATAATATCTCCTTGTCTGACCCCGGCTTCTGCCGCAGGACCATTCTCTAATACCGCAACCAATACACCATTATCTCCAATCACTTCTTGTTGCTCTTCATTTAAATTCTGTAATTTAAGACCTAATTTATTGCTCA
This sequence comes from Enterobacterales bacterium, assembly GCA_041556195.1. Classification (GTDB taxonomy): domain Bacteria; phylum Pseudomonadota; class Gammaproteobacteria; order Enterobacterales; genus 21-14-all-40-8. The sequence goes on along the minus strand of JBFFIY010000106.1, from coordinate 9,601 downwards.
ATCTGGCGGGTTCTTCATCAATACTGGCCACTTCTCTAGATGGACGTTCACCTACTTTCAAATCAACAGTCTGATTTTTTCCATCCCTCCAGATCAACAACGACACTTCTTCATCCGGGCGTGTCTGTCCGATAATAAAAGGTAGATCAGAGGCTCTTTCTACTCTTTCTCCATTAATTTTAAGTACCACATCCTGTTCTTTTAATCCGCCTTTATCCGCAGGTGATTTAGGACTAACTTGAGTTAATATTGCTCCATAAACTTGCTTTAAACCAAAACTTCTAGCCATTTTATAATCCACATCCTGATAGGAAACACCAAGAAATCCTCTGGAAACTTTACCATCTTTTTTAAGTTGCTGTGCAACACCCATGGCCAATTCAATAGGAATAGAAAATGAAATTCCCATAAAGCCACCGTTTCGACTAAATATTTGTGAGTTAATACCAATCACTTTACCTTTCATATCAATTAATGGCCCACCTGAATTACCAGGATTAATCGCTACATCGGTTTGAATAAAGGGAACATATTGCTCACCAGGAAGTGTGCGTCGCTTTGCACTGACAATGCCAGCAGTAACTGTGTGTTCAAATCCAAATGGTGCACCTATTCCCATTACCCATTCACCCGGTTCCAAAGCTGAAGAATTTCCGGTTTTAACAACAGGTAAATTTTTAGCATCAATTTTTATCAGAGCGACATCCGTACCTGAGTCACTACCAATAATTTCAGCTTCATATTCTCGCCGATCAGACATAAATACTTTCACTTTATCAGCCTGATCCAGAACATGCCTATTGGTTAAAATGTAACCATCTTCCGAAATAATAAAACCTGACCCCTGTGCTATTGCCGGAGCTTGAAACTCATCATTTTGTGGAGAAGAAGGACGCCTTAACAAATCCTCTAATAATCCCGCTCCTCTTCGATTATTTGAAGCCGCATTTCTTTCAACAGTTAAGCTAACAACACTTGGCCGGATTTGTTTAGTGAGTGTTTTAAAGTCCGGCAAATCATAAGCCATTGCCAAATTAATTGTAAAAAGAGATAAGAAAATAAATAGTAATTTATTTTTCCGAAACATTTTGATTTCCTCAAACAAAGTAATAAATAGTTTTTAATATTATTCTAATTATTCCAACTACTGCTATTTTGAGCAATAATTAACGGAAGACGCTCGATATAACATAACAGGTTTAAATAGATTGACCAAAATTCCATTTTTTACAATTAAATGGACGACCCCAAGATTCAATGCAAATCCGGTAAGTGACAATAATAGCGTCCAAAACTCTCCCTGGTTAGCATCTAACTGATCACCAATTACTGCTCCAAACACTAAACCAATAAGAGGGATCAGATAAAGTAATAATGAACCCAAAGTTAATGCTCTCTCAGAAAGGCCAATTACGATGTGTTCACCAATATTAGCATTCAGCTGATTTTGTAATTCAATATGGAAGGTTTTATTACCAAACAATTTTGAAAATATTCCACCACCACATCCTTCACCCGCTTCACATCTGGCACAGCCGGATTTTGACAATGATTCGCCAGTCGCTTTTCCAGCAGAAATCCGAATGATCTTTACCGTTTGTTCTATCATAATGATTATTTTAAAGTGGTCGAACGTTTAATCAGAGGCTCTATTGACCGCGCAATTTTTTCAGCTACAACAGCACTTATACTGCCTATTATGGTAATGCGGGCATTATTCACAGAAAGATCATAAATGAGTGTACCCCCACGAAAATTGCTTCGTGGCCTGATGGGCTTTTTTTCTTGATGGTTTTCAATAAAAATAGATAATGTCGTCATCCCATCATTAAAAACCAAATGTTCATAACTTTCTGATGAATTTTCTACCTTTTTCATTGAACTCAACTTAAAACCAGCGGGAGTCCAATTTACATTCCAATCACTTTTCTGATTAATTGGGACTTTTTGCCCCCCGTTTAATTGTTCACTAGTTCCGTTACCACTGATTTCAGTATCAATTTGAGCTAAATCTTTATCCTGAAAAAAGGCGTTATCTGGTAACTCAAAATCTTTTTTTGTTAAATTGGCTAATAGTTCAAGCTCTACGGTTAACATCTGTTCAACCACAGCACCATCACTAGCAATAGTAGCAACACTTAAGGGAAGCCCAGAAACAGAATCCAGCCAGATGCGAGTACCAAAACGCTGGTTATCCAGAGGGGAAAACAATACTTGAAAACTGGTCCTACCGGCAACTCTCGATGGGCCTGAAATTCTAATATTATATTGTTTTTGATTTTGCACCAATAACTGTAATTGACGGCGCCACCGAATCATCGGGGAGCCATCTTCTTTTTCTAAATGAAGTAACTCCCGCTCCAAAAGCAAATAAGTGTCCTCATTCTGGCTAATAACCATTCGCCGTCCACCTTGAAGGTTTTCAAGCTTATCATATCGATGTTGCCCTTGTGTCAAATGAGAAAATCTTAACGGATCCACTCGTCCATCGTGAATATAAACCATTGACATTCTGAAGTTACCAGAATTTAAAGCCTGTCCCATTCTGGCCAGCATAGTGCCCGGGGAAAGAGTCGATTTAGTTTTTTGTTTTGAAGGCGTTGCAGTTTGTTCGCTTATTTGGGCAGCTTGTTCGCTTATTTGGCTTACACTGGCCTGATTTACACTTGATTGATTAGCACCGATCTGTTCTGCATCAGTATCAGCTGCTTCTGACATGTTGTGAGCAACGACTGGTACAACAACCAGAGATGCAGAGTGTGAATGAGCAGCAAGTACTAACAGGCATAACCAGCTAAAAACATTTTTAAACATGGGTTTTTACTACTTATTTTCTTTTTTAACTTCCACTCGTTGAGTTTGATGTGTAGGTACTCGACCATAACTAATTATCTTGGCATAAGGGAACATGCCTTTTAGTCCTGTATCAGAAGCACTTTTAGTATGTTGTAAAAATAGGGCTTGTAGCCGTTGTTGTTGGGCTAAATCAGGAGCATGCGATGGAGCATTAAATCTGGCACTTGCAGGTTCTACATCTAAAATAACGGGGGTAAACTGTGCAGCAAATTCCGGTTGAACATGAGACAGTGATTCTGATTGATCTACTTTATAAACACCTGTAACCAGTAAGGCTGTCACGGAGGCAGCAAGTCCCATTCCCACGACTTGCTTGTACCATGCCTTAGTTTCTGGCCTTTTAAACCAGGTTGTAGAAGCAATATGATGCGGCTCCAGACTAATGGCTTGTTCAATTTTGTTTGATAATTTTAGATTTGTTAAATGACCTTTTTCTTCAACAAGTAATTCACGAACAAGATGAAATCTCTCCCACTTATTACGCGACGAATCGCAAGTACTCATATTTTTAAGCAATTGCTGGCATTCGCGAGCTTCAACTTCGCCATCCATAAGAGCCGAAATTTTTTCTTGTTGTTCTAAACTCATACTTACCACCTACATCAATGTTGTACTATTATCGACCCATTTTGAAGCATTAAGTTCACTTTTTGCTCCATTATTTCTATTTACTATATAAACCTGCTTTTTAAACTGTTTTTATCGGGCTAAGTTTTTAAGCTTTCCTAGTAAAAAACTTATGATTGCAGACACTCAAAAAATTGTAATTCATTGATTTTTATAACCATTAATTTAAATTAAACTGTTAATTTAATGCTAACAGTTAATTTAGTCTAACAATGGCTGAATCGCTTCATCAATAGCTGTTCTCGCTCGAAATATTCTAGATCGAACAGTTCCCACAGGGCAATCCATGATTTGTGCGATTTCTTCATAGCTCATACCTTCAAACTCTCTTAAACCTATTGCTGTTCTTAGTTCATCAGGTAATTTTTCCATGGCTTTATCTACAACAGCTCTTAGTTGTTCTCGCATCAGTAATTTCTCAGGACTACTGTGCTCTCTAAGAGGCTCACCCAAACTATAATTTTCAGCTTCTCCAGAATCTATATCTCGTTCTGGAGGACGACGTTTCTGAGCTGATAAATAGTTTTTAGCCGTATTGATTGAAATTCGATAAAGCCAGGTATAAAAAGCGCTTTCACCACGAAAACCCGGCAGAGCTCTATAAGCTTTAATAAAAGCTTCCTGAGCCACATCCATGACTTCAGAATGATCCTGAATATAACGACCAATCACACTGACAATTTTATGTTGGTATTTCTTTACCAACAAATCAAATGCGGCTTTATCCCCTTTTTGTACACGAACTACCAGCTCATGGTCTACATTGGTAGTTGTCATTTAATTTTCATCTGTAAGTTATTATCTGAATTCATTTAAAAATCAAATGCTTAATTATTTTATAGTTAATTATTATTGTAAGTAGGGGTTGAGCAATTTGCTCCCTCTTTCAAAATTAATGATAGTAGCAAACCGGATATATTGACTGGATAGTTGAGAAAAAGTTCATTTAAAAATAAAACTTTTGAAAAACGTCTCCAATTTGGCTGCTCTAACTCAATTAGGGTATAATTGCTCACCTCCACTAAGTATACCTTAGTAGCTGAACACAATGTAAATTGTATCGGAAACTATATCATTACCGGATTAAAATCTCCCACTATGGCCATCGAGTATCAATTTGACGTACTAATTGTAGGTTCCGGTGCAGCGGGTTTGAGTACCGCCCTGCGTCTTTCTGGCATGGGTGGTAAAATTGCTATTTTAAGCAAAGGCCCTCTTAGAGAAGGCTCAACTTTTTATGCTCAAGGTGGTATTGCTGCGGTTTTAGACGATGAAGACAGCATCGAATCCCATGTCGAAGATACCCTCAATGCCGGTGCCAATCTTTGTCATCAAGATGCGGTAGAGTACACTGTCAGTAACAGCAAAAGATGCATCCAATGGTTAATTGATAAAGGAGTTAATTTCAGCCAAACAGAAAATAAAAATGGAGAATACCACTTAACTCAGGAGGGCGGTCATAGCCGACGTAGAATAATTCATGCCGCAGATGCTACCGGAAAAGAAGTTGAAACAACCCTGGTTTCAGCCATTCTAAACTGCCAGGATGTCACATTATTTGAACATCACATTGCCGTCGATTTACTTACCACAAACAAGCATGCAAAAGGATTGATTCAAACTAAATCCTGTTGCTTTGGTGCCTATGTACTCGATCTGGCCACAGAAGAAGTCGAAGTCTTCCGTTCCAGATTTGTGGTTTTAGCCACGGGTGGCGCCAGTAAAGTTTATCTCTATACCAGTAATCCAGACATCTCCTCAGGAGATGGAATTGCCATGGCATGGCGAGCAGGTTGTTCGGTGTCTAATATGGAATTCAATCAATTTCACCCCACTTGTCTGTTCCATCCTTCGGCTAATTCTTTTTTGATCTCAGAAGCAGTAAGAGGAGAAGGTGGTAAGTTATTATTGCCAGATGGCAGTACATTTATGCACAAATTTGACTCCAGGGAAGAACTTGCGCCAAGAGATATCGTCGCAAAAGCTATTGATCATGAAATGAAACGTTTAGGAGCTGAATGTCTGTTTCTGGATATTAGCCACAAAGATAGTGATTTTATTATCAGCCACTTCCCAACCATATATGCTAAATGTCTGGAGTTGGGTATTGATATCACTACAGATCCCATTCCTGTGGTTCCCGCTGCTCATTATACTTGCGGAGGGGTAAGGGTTAATCTTCAAGCTCAAACTGATCTCAATAACCTGTATGCTGTTGGCGAGGTTGCCTGTACGGGATTACATGGTGCTAATCGAATGGCGAGTAACTCTCTTCTCGAATGCCTGGTTTTTGCTGAATCTGCTGCTGATCACATAAAACTTAACTGGGATCGGGTTCCTAATCCTCCTCAGGCTACAAAGTGGGATTCAAGTCGTGTTACTGATTCAGATGAAGAAGTTGTTGTTGCTCACAATTGGCACGAGCTTAGAAGGTTAATGTGGGATTATGTTGGGATTGTCAGAACAGATAAAAGACTGCAAAGAGCACGACGACGATTACAACTACTGAAACATGAAGTGGCTGAATATTATGCAAATTTCCGCATTACCAATGATCTACTTGAACTTAGAAATCTCATTGTAGTAGCAGATCTAATTGTAGAATGTGCTATGAGGAGAAAAGAGAGTCGTGGCCTTCATACGAGTCTGGATTATCCGGATCTTATTTCGAAAACAGGGGTTGATACAATTCTGACACCGGGTGGGCCTAGTTAACCTGAGCTCAGGTTAGTTAAGCTTTGTTGATTCAGTTTTGCTGGTTAAGAGTGCTCTATTCAAACTTGAAAACCCATCCCTGTTAATTCCACCATTAAGACGAATAATGCAGCTGTATTTTTCAGGTGTAGCTCTACTGGCTGTTCTCAAAAGAGGCTGCCATTCCAAAACCATGATCCAGGTACTGAGAAGTGAATGTTGGGATAATCTGGCTTTTATCCATTGCTGATTAACAAGCAGCTCAAATATCTTGTTATTCAGGCAACTTTTATTGTACTTTTTATCCTGGATTTCTTCTTGAGAAGTCATATCTAAAAGCTCTCCTTCAAGAGTATCGGGCACAGTTCGGATCCCGTGAATACAGTTTATTGAAGTTCTTCGGATATGGTGGTTAATAAATACCAGGCTCCAGCTCAGAACTGACAACAGAATAATTAAACTAAGAATAAGGTAGATTTCAGCAATTAACAGGGCAAAACCAATCCCCAAAACCACGAATACAGGCCAAAACAACAATTTTTTATCGGTTTTTAAGAGCCACTGGGTTGAAGAAGCATGGGTAGAATAACTACCGTTTGCGAAGTTGCTGTCTGAAGCCCTTATATTTGAGGTACTCAAGTTCTGGCACAGCGCCTGATTTCAGTAACAAGAGCCTGATAAATCTCTGGAGATCCAACATATCCCATTAACCAGGCAAACAAATCAGGATCTGGTAGCTCTAAAAATTCAACAAACAACTTTTGGCTTGAAAATGTCATTTGAGTATAATTATTATCAAAATACTTCATCAAAAACACATCAAGCTCCAACATACCGCGTCGACATTGATAACGAACTCTAGCAGGTGCAAGTAATTTATTTGAATAGGATTTGTCGGTAGTCATTGGCGAATATTCAAACTCATTGTTTTTAGTTAAAATAGCTTTAGTTAAATAGCATCGGGATCTGGAATCCTTTCATGTTTGCCTCTGTTGTAGCTGGGGCTATTTTTCTGTCCTGCTGTATTGTCAGTCACTCAAATAGAACAACTATGCTACACTCCTTCCGCCTTGCTGGATAAAATAATAGCCTCCAGCAGTGGTAAATATGAAAGGCTTACAGATCCTAACCTTCAATTTTACGCAGTCTCAGGAAAATAGACAAATGCCAAAACAACTTTGGAATGCTATCAGTGAACAATATGACACACAATGGGTTGATAATGAATTAGTATTCCGTCAGGTTACCGGGAAATTAGATAGCTCACCCGGTCTTTTCGCCTTACCCCACCTGTCAGTTATCACTATTGAGGGAGAAGATGCAGAAAAATTTCTTCAAGGACAATTAAGTTGCGATGTTATTAACACATCAGAAGCCATTGCAACTCTCGGTTGCTGTTGTACACCGAAAGGCAGAATCATTGGAATTTTTCATCTTATTAGATCGAAGGTAGGATTTACTATGGTCATGGAGTTTGAGATTGCTGAAACTTTAACAACCCACTTGAGTAAATATATCCCATTCTTTAAGGCCTCCATTAAAAATCAATCACAAGATTGGGCCGTTTTAGGATTTACTGTTAAACCACCTGAACAACCCCCGATGCAGATCAGCCAAGAACAGGAAAACAGCTCTTTAGTTATGAAGCTGGGCAATAATCGCTGGTTAATATTGACCCCCGCTAAAGATTTGCTGCTAAATTGGCAACAAAATTCTGAGCGTGAACTTATTTCGTCTTCTAATGACTGGCGTTATCTTGACATCCAATCAAAAATACCGGCCATTCAAAAAAACTCTATCGAACAATTTTTACCTCACGATATTGGTTTACCTGAAGCAGGAGGTATTAATTTTAAAAAGGGTTGTTATACCGGGCAAGAAATTATCGCCAGAATGGAATACAGGGGGAAACTAAAACAGCATGCTCAAATAGTGGGGTGCTCTAACTCAATATCCCTGAAAGCCAGCGAAAAAATAACAATTTTGCAAGAAAACACAAAAAAAACAATAGGAAGCTGGATTTATTCAAGCACTAACAGCCAGGGAAAGACCATTGCCTTAATAAGTTTAAAGGATTCTTATTTAGATCAGAAGGAATTTACACTGAATAATGAAATACCGACTATAATCAAATTAATAGAATAAGATTAAGCTATAATACTACCCCAGAATAATCATAAACAGAACGATTGGAGTATGACGAATGAGTCTTGAAGATGATTTTTTTAACGAACTGTTAGATGCTGTTAAAAATGATCGACTTACCTTACCAACTCTGCCAGAAGTCGCCTTAAGGATCAGAGATGCTGTAAACAATCCCAATGTTTCAGCTGCAGGACTTGCCGATGTCATATCCAGTGATGCTGCCATGGCGGCGCGTCTGGTAAAGGTTTCTAACTCTCCCCTGTTACGTGGCAGAGTAGTGGTTGATAACCTTAAAATGGCTATTACCCGTTTAGGTATTACTTTTGTAAGAAACCTGGCAACAGGTCTTGCCATGGAACAAATGTTTCAAGCCACCAGCGATGCCGTAGATAAAAGACTTCGCACTTCCTGGGAACATAGTATTGAAGTAGGCTCTATCTGTCATGTTTTGGCCAGTCATTTTGGACGTTTCAAACCTGATCAGGCAACACTGGCGGGCCTAACCCATGAAATTGGAATTTTACCCATTCTTTCTTTGGCAGAAGAAACGCCTGAGCTGATTGAAAATGAAGACATACTGGATAATGTAATTGCAAGACTTCATCCTAAAATAGGCGGCATGATCCTCAGAGCCTGGGATTTTCCTGATGAACTGTCCATTGTGCCAGAAGCTTATCTGGACTTCACCCGGGATTCCTCCCCTGAACCAGACTATGGTGATCTAGTCACTGTAGCGAACCTTCAAAGCTACATGGGAAGTGATCACCCACTAACTCAAGTCGATTGGTCTACTGTACCTGCTTTTGAAAAACTGGGAATGTCAACTGATGCCGATGAGACAGTTGGTGAAGAATTCCAGGAAGAAGTCGCTGGTGCTAAACAGATGTTGTTGTAACTGTTTTTGGCTTTCTGGCCATATCCTGTAATACCAATTTACGCTGTAATTCACCAAAATCCTTAATTAGTTGCTCTACAATCATCTTAATTAGAGCACAATCAGGAATTTTAAGATGCTTAAAAACATCCATCCCAAAAAGATGATATTGATTAAAAAAATTTGTTATTGGCTCTTTCTGCTGCCCATGCTGCTACCCTGGTTCAGTATTCAACTAGCACAATTTACACAGCTCAATAATTTATTTGCCTGGGGTACTGTTATCTTTGTTTTTGCTCTACTTCCAATAATCGATTTAGTCATTGGAAAAGATCCGGTCAATCCCGATGAGAAAACTGACGGCAAAATACTCTCGCAACAAAGGTACTATATTTGGCTACCATT
>JBFFIY010000105.1:0-17437 GCA_041556195.1 Enterobacterales bacterium | reverse complement strand
TTGTTAAATTAACGGTCTATTATTGAAACACACTAATATCATACGACATTGAATGGCGCAGGCCAAATTTAGATAGAAAAAAAATCCTACTCAATAATTAATATTTTCATAATAAACTCAATGAATTAGCTTTATATACCCGCTACAGCACCCCTGATTTTTTAATATGACTAGTATCTTTATATAAGACTTCTATCCAATTGCTAAACAAATTGGTAAAATGTGCGCCCTTAATAACATCCCCCACAGGTTTTCAGGATGTCAGAACCAAAAACAAGCTTGAGCTACAAAGATGCTGGCGTCGATATTGATGCTGGCGAAGAATTGGTTAAACGAATTAAATCCGTTACCAAAAAAACCCGTCGTCCTGAAGTATTAACGGATATTGGCGGCTTTGGCGCCCTGTTCTCACTTCCAAAAGGTTTAAAAGAACCCGTACTTGTCGCTGGAACTGATGGAGTAGGAACCAAACTTAAACTCGCAACAGACCTTAATAAACACGACACCATAGGAATTGATCTGGTTGCCATGTGCGTTAACGATCTTATCGTGCAAGGCGCTGAACCCCTGTTTTTCCTCGATTACTATGCAACTGGCAAGTTAGACGTTGATGTCGCGCAAAGCGTAGTAACCGGGATCGGTGAAGGCTGTCTACAGGCTGGTTGTTCATTAACTGGTGGCGAAACAGCTGAAATGCCAGGCATGTACAAAACCGGAGATTATGATCTGGCTGGTTTTTGTGTCGGCATAGTTGACCGTGAAAACATCATTGATGGCTCCGAAGTAAGCAAAGGCGATGTACTATTGGCACTAGGCTCCTCTGGCCCTCATTCCAATGGTTACTCACTTATTAGAAAAGTATTGGAAGTATCAGGCCAGAAAACCGATGAATTGTTATCAGGAAAGCCTCTTGGCGAACATCTACTAGAACCGACTCGTATTTATGTCAAAACTTTATTATCTCTTTGCCGACAAATGCCCGTACATGCTTTGGCCCATATTACCGGCGGAGGATTAACCGACAATATTCCCAGAGTGCTACCCGAAAACACTAAGGCTGTAATTGATACCGATAGCTGGAAATGGCCAGTCATTTTCAATTGGTTGCAAGAGAAAGGTAATATTGAAATCTCTGAAATGTATCGCACATTTAACTGCGGTGTCGGCATGGTCATAGCTATACCTGAAAAACATGCTCAGGAAGCCTTAAATCTGCTTCATGGGGCTGGAGAAAAAGCCTGGAAAATTGGCCATATCGAACATGTAAATACCGATAAACCCTTCGTTGAATTTAACAGTAAATGATAAGAACAACCCCCACCAGAATCGTTGTTTTAATTTCAGGCAGCGGTTCTAACTTACAAGCAATTATAGATGCCATTGATGAAGAACAGGTTCAAGGACAAGTAGTTGGGGTTATTTCTAATAAAGACAACGTACTGGGTTTACAACGAGCAGCAAAACATCACATTCCAACCATTGTGCTTGAACATAAGTCATTTATTGATAGAGACAGTTTTGATCAGGCATTAACTGAGGCAATTGATAGCTTCTCACCTGATCTGGTGGTACTGGCTGGTTTCATGCGTATTCTTGGTGAAAAAATCGCTATGCATTATCAGGGACGTATGTTTAACATACATCCTTCGTTGCTACCGAAATATCCCGGCCTACATACACACCAAAGAGTATTGGAAGCGCAAGATGAATTCCACGGTTGCAGCATCCATTTTGTTACGCCAGAATTAGATGGTGGCCCTGTCGTTGCTCAAAGACAGTTTAGAATAGAAACCGACGATACCGAACAAACTCTAATGGACAAAGTGCAAAAACTGGAACATAAACTCTACCCGGAAACCGTCGAGTTATTTTGTCAGAAAAGACTCGTATTAACAGACAATGGCCCACTATTAGATGGTGAAACAATTACTAGATGGTGAAACAATTACTTTCAGAGGATAGATGACTATGAGTCCAACAACTCGAATTGCTCAGGGCTTGTTCATACTCTTTTTTAGTGGTGTAGCTTATTCCAGCATTGTATCCAGTGATACAAAAAACACCAGCACTCCAGAACAAAAAACTTCGCCTGAAACCACATCCTCATTCGAGCTAAAACCCTATACTGCAAATTATATTTTCACCAGAAAAAACAAAAAAAGGGGAACTGCAAGTCGGATTTTAAATAAAATTAGCCAATATAAATGGGAACTGATATTCACCTCAAAAGCAAGCACATTCTTCTTCACTGACAATCGTGTGGAGCACTCTATTTTTAACTGGAAAAAGCAAACTATACAGCCTCTTTTTTATCAATATATTATAAAAAATAGTTTCAAAACTAAACAAACTGAAGAAGTTTTTGACTGGACAAAAAAAACTATCACTGGACACAATAATAAAAAAAAATGGCAGTACAAGTTCCCACCTGATATCACTGATCCTTTGAACCATCAAATATTATTTGGAAAATTTTTATCAAAAGACAAAACACTTAAAAACTTACCCTTTACGGTTAGTGAAAAGGGCCAGGGGAAAAATCGAAGCTACAAAGTACAGGCCTCAGAAACTCTAACCATTGGTACAAAAAAATATAACTCAATAAAGTTAATCAGAAAGCGTCCCAACCGCAGCACAATTATCTGGCTAGCAGAAGAGCTAAACTTCATTCCTGTTAAAATCTATCAGGAAAAAGATGGTGAGGAACAGGCAACTTTAACTTTGTCTGATGTTAAATTCTCCACAAAATAACAGGGGAAGCTTTAAAATAAATGATGAATGAGGTTCTTAGAGAACCCTATTCTTAATTTTTTCTAACTTCCTCCACCATTCACAATGGAAATGCCAGCAAGATAAGTCACCAGTAAGAAATTGTTGAACGTATCATTACTACCAAAAACATAAACTCCAGCTCCAGCATAATTAACAACTGAATCATTTAACTGATACAGGGGCAGTCCAACAGGATTTTCAAGGTATAAAAATCTGTTGGCTTTCATATTTAAGGGCTTTTGGCTTGATTTTGAGACGTAACATAAATCAAGATATGGAAAAATATCTCAGGAACGATATAATTGAGAGTTAACAACCTGAATAACAAATTGCAAGCATTCTGTAAGCTTTTAAAGATATATCAAAGCTTCTTGAAATAGCTGATTCTAACAGATTTCGCCAAATAATTAGGACTGCAGAAGCGAATATCCCCCTAATCATTCATCCTAAATATCAATTAATTTGCGGCTACAAACTGATCTAATGAAACTTCGTTATAACCTATTAATTTACGATTTTTTGAAAAGAGTATAGGTACAGCCTGTTCTTTAAGTACTTCAAAAAAATATTCTGCATTAATCAGATCTTTATCAATAACAATTTCCTTATAAGAAATATTTTGGTTATCAAGATATTCTTTTTCTTTTTTACAAAAAGCACATGTTGAATTAGTGAATAACACGTAATCCTGATTAAACTGTTCTATTATTTTCGCATAGTTACCAATCTGAACTATGGGTATTGAAGCTGAATTCCAATACTTCATACCTAACACAGACACAGCACCTCCTATAAGCAATCCTGTTAAAACAATGAATAATACTGATTTAAGGTTCATCTTAAAAAATCTCCACTGATAAAAATACGAAAGCGGAATAATCCGCTTTCGAAGAAATAACTTTATTTTCGAATCTGAAAACATACACCATCTATATTACACATACCCGCGCAGCTTTGCTGACATTGCTGGAAGGGAGTAGTCCAACCAATATCAGCAAAAGCTAATGAAGATAGCAATGCTCCTGAAATTATTGAAACTGCAAATAAAGCTTTAATTTTCTTAAGATTAATCAAATTTTTCATAATCATTTACCCTTGTTTTTTTAAAGTTAAGTAAATGTGACTGGGCCGTACTTATTCATTTTTTAAAGTTTTCCTTAACAAACTCACTAAGCCAGCATCACATTGTTTTATGCGAAATCGCAAAACAGATATTCTCAAAACTATAAAGGCATAACTATCATGATTTTGACAAAGACTATCAATATCCGGCCAATCAGAAGTTTATGGTAAAAACTCAGATTATTTCTGCTGCAAGCAAAATTTACCTTGGTAACCATCTTGTCAGATAATTGTTAACTTTCTACACCTGGCAGAATTATTATGTATTTCTGGCAAAAAATGCCTAATTAGCTAATAGAATTTCGACAGATATTCCAGTCAATAAATACAATAAAAAACGGCCATTTTTTTGCTATATATGCCTGAAACCGTTTATTGGCTTAATTTTCATTATTTTTTTAATTACAAAAATTACAAAAAAATTGTGACATATTACCAATATCAAACATTCGATGTTATTGAACTACCAGCTAATCTAGGAAAAAGCTATTATAGTTGGTCAAAAACACAGCGAGTGGCTGGATATTTAGAGCATTTGTCTGAATATTAATAGATGAGAACATCAGGATATTGTTAAAGTCTCTCTCGAACAGGACGTTTTTAGTTTTTACTCTCTTTTTCAAGAGAAAGCGGAATATACCTCTGCTTTTATCGGCCTTAGAACGTCTCTTATTACCTTAACTCCAAACAATACAAGAGAATCTAAAATGAATATTAAAAATTTACTACTTACTTTCCTACTTGCTATCAGCGTGAATCAGATTATTGCTCCCCCAGCTTTCGCTGGAATAATACCTAGTGGTGACAAACAATTAAGATTGTGGTTATGCACCTATTTACATACAGATGAAGACATTAATAGTCCTACTTATGGAGAGTTAATTCCCCTTGATGATGATGAAGATCCAGACACAAATCCTGTAATATATTATGGTTTTAGCTGTCCTGAACCTGTAGGCCATGCAGTTAGTTATACTCCAACCAATCTTGACCATACAAAATTTGTCGGCCATACAGAGTTAAATGTAGAGTGCCGTGCAACTATCAGTGCAGATCCTTATGCTCTTTACTATTAAATAGAGTATGATGTTCTACGGACGTTATCCACGCTGTAGAGCATCATCCATCTCAATCTGATAAAAATAACTACTCGATTTGAAAATATCTATTCTCCTTATTTTTTTGATTTTTTGCGAAACTTTATTTGCTAAAGATCAAACTGCCATTCGATTTAACTCCTTAAGCGTTGATGAAGGGCTCGCAGATAAATCTGTTCGAGCTATTATTCAGGATCGAAAAGGCTTTATCTGGATTGGAACTGAGTTTGGAATTTCCAGATTTGATGGGATTGATCTTGTCAATTACCTTCCAAACAAAAAAAATTCCTTATCGGGAAGTTATATTACAGCTTTAGCATTTGACCAAAAAGATAATCTCTGGATAGGGACTCAGGAAAATGGAGTCAATAAATTCAAACCTTCTCAAAACTCTTTCACTACCTTGAAAACATCCAATAGTAAACTTAGCTCTAACCAGATAAATACCCTGATTTCAGATAGTGCTAATATAGTTTGGATTGGAACCGATAAAGGCTTAAATAAATACAACCCGCAAAATGGCGAATTAGTTATTTTTGATCATAAACCATTAGTTGCCCCATCTGTTCCTCATTCAATTATTAAAGTTTTATTAAATAGCAGCGAAGACAAACTGTGGATTGGGACAAAAAAAGGATTAGCTGTTCTTACAAAAGAAAGTAACTCTATAGAAAGAATTCTACTACCTTTGGAAACCCAGCCTTATGTCCGAGCCTTAGCTGAGGATAAGAAAGGAAATATATTGATTGGAACCAACAAAGGTCTTTTTTTATATGATATTGAACAAAAAACAATAACACAACATAGTCTAATTACTGATAATTACTTTGTTTTGGCATTGTTATCTGACATGTCAGGAAGGATTTGGGTTGGCACCCTCAAAAATGGTGTTTTTAGACTGGATAAGGATAATGTACAGGCACAGTATGTACAAGATCCAGGAGACGATAAATCCTTAGGTGATATCGGTTTATTAAGTATTTTTCAGGATAGATCGGGCGTGATTTGGATGGGAACCTACGACGCTGGCATTCATTGGTTTGATCCTGCAACACTTTCCCTGGGTGCACATGATAGCAGTTTAAGTTCATTATCTTGCCTTCCTTCCGAAATCATCTACTCCATGATGCCAAACGATAATGATGATATTTTTATTGGTACCAATAAAGGGCTTACACTAGTCAATTTGGAAAACACAAAATGCCAACAATTCACACATGATAAAAATAACCTTGACACGATAGCGAATAATCAAGTTATAAGTATATTTAAAAATTCAAATGACACCATCTGGATTGGAACTGCTCAAGGAATTGACAGGTTCGACGTTAATACATCTCATGCGACCAGATATGGACATTTTTTGCAAAACAGGAATGTTAACTTAATAAAGGAATCTCGAAAGAAATCATTAATACTCGGGACCAATCTTGGCGTATATGCGAGTAATTCTAAAAAAAGCAAATTTGACTTAATTCCAACAACGGAAGAACTTAGCACTGCAAGGATTTATGCCATGGAAGAAGATCACAATGGGAATTTTTGGATTGGTTCCGACAAGGGTTTGCTATATATTGATAAATTTCTGGAGAAAGTCGATTTAGTATATGCTGATCCAGAGCCTGATTTCGTCACCCATATTCGTTCAGTCTATCTTAAGAATGAAACGACACTTTTAATATCCATCGAAGAACGAGGGTTGTTCGAATATTCTCTCACCAGCAAAAAATTAATACCTGTTTCAACAAAATATAAAATTAAAACACAGCAGGCTTTTTCTGGCTTTCAAGAAGATCTTGATGGAAACCTATGGCTTATGACATTTAACCAGGGGCTTTATAAGCTCAATCCTGATTCAGCTGGTTCTATTCAATACCAATATGATGATGGTCTGGTAAGCAACTATATAACGTCCCGCTCTTCAGCGCTTATGCCTGATGGAAAACTCTTTTTTGGTACCAGAAATGGATTTTCTCTTTTCGCACCTGATAAAGTGGAGAAAAACATCCTCCCCCCGAATATTGTATTAACCAAAATTCTGGTTAATGACAAAGAAATTGGATCTGCAGTTGACAATGAGTTAAAGCAGAACATGGAACATGATCAAAATAATATGAGTTTCGAACTCACTGCTTTCCACTATTCCAATCCAAAGAAAAATAAAATCATGTACCGTCTTGAAGGAGCTTCGGAAGCATGGACATTAGTAAACTCCCATAAAAGCAGGATAAACTATGATGAACTCACTAAAGGCAAATACACCTTTAGAATGAAAGCATCAAACAACAATGATATCTGGAGTGATGAGAAAACCTTTGAATTTGAAATAAAAGTAGCACCCTGGCTATCGTGGTGGGCATTTTCTATCTATTTTGTGATGTCGATTCTCTTATTAATTTTTGTAATTTATAAAAGAACGATGGTTTTGGAAAAAAGAGCTAAACAACTGGAATTAAAAATCACACAAAGAACCCAGGAACTTGCCTCAGAAAAAAACAAAGTCGAGCAACTACTCTCCCATAAGAATGAAGAATTCGCCAATGTATCGCATGAATTTAGAACACCACTCACTTTAATCCTGGGCCCATTGACACAGTTACTTCGCAGCAAACAGCTCGATGAAAACATTAATCGATTGAATATCGTTCAACGAAACGGCTACCGATTACTGCGAATGGTAGATCAGTTGCTTAACATGGAAACATTTCGAGTTAAATCGATCACTCAGAAATCGCCGCAGGCAAGTGGAAAAATTATTAAATTGCTTACCGAAGCATTTGCCGATCTTGCCAATGAAAAAAACATTAAACTGAATATTCAAAATATTGAGAATATTAATTTTGAATTCACCCCTGATGCACTTGAAAAAATTATCGTTAACCTGTTGTCCAATGCGATAAAATATACTAAATCAGGTGGCACTATTACCGTAGAAACAAATCGAACATCTGACAATGAATTGAAAATTCAAGTTACTGATACAGGCATTGGCATTCCTGCAGACAAACTTAACACCATTTTCGAACGTTATAACAGAGTACTGGATGAAAACAGTGAACAAGTTACTGGTGCAGGTATTGGCCTGGCTTTAGTCAAAAGCCTGGTGGAGGTTCATCAAGGACGAATCAAGGTTGCAAGTGAACAGGGAAAAGGAACTAGCATTACTATTTACCTGCCTATTATCAAGGAAGTTAGTGATCTCCAGGTAAATTCCCATTCAAATGATGAAATCATAGCGATGGAGTTAATGAGCCTGTCCAGTCAATCACAGTCCAGTCAGTCACAAAGTTACTCTCATGAAATTCAGACTACTACAAAAAATGAAGAGAGTAGCAAGGCAATCGTTCTAGTTATAGAAGATAACGAGGATATGCGTAATTATATCGCCGCCAGTATTGCCGATGAATACAGGGTAATAACAGCTAAAAATGGTGAAGAAGGTGTTCAAATCGCCATAGCGGAAGTTCCCGATTTAATCATAAGCGATATCATGATGCCTAAAATGGACGGTTATCAGGCTACCCACCAGTTGAGAAGCAATGATATTACCAATCATATCCCTATTATTTTGCTTACCGCTCGTGGTGACCGCGAAAGTCGATTAAAAGGATGGTACGAAAAAGCCGATGAGTATTTAACTAAACCTTTCGATGTTGAAGAACTAAAAATTCGCCTGAAAAATCTACTGGATATTAGAAATATACTCAAAAAGCGTTTTGGCGAAATAGCATTCCTGCCGGAAGAAAAAGCAGAAAATGTTGAAATATCAACTGTTGAGGAAAACAAGAATATACAACAACTGGAATTTGTAACCCGAGTAAATGACGCCCTTGAATCTATCTATATGGAACCAACAACATCGGTTGCGTTTATCGCCAGCAAAATCAACATGAGTGAAAGGCAATTTTCCCGAAAGTTGAAAAACGTCATTGATCTGACACCCACAGAATATTTAAGACGCTTCCGCCTGGAAAAATCCAAACCATTACTAAAAGAAGGCAAAAGCGCCAGTTACGCAGCATACGAAGTTGGTTTCTCTTCCCACAGTTATTTTGGACAATGCTTTAAAGCACAATATGGCTATCCACCGTCGGAATATGCTGCCTGATATTGTTATCATTTCCGTTATCTATATCAGTTTCGAATCCTAATATTTTACGCCTTAGGTAAAGTCACCCCCTGTTGCCCCTGATACTTACCAGCACGATCTCGATAAGAGGTTTCGCAAACTTCATCAGACTCAAAAAACAACATCTGAGCTACACCTTCGTTGGCATATATTTTTGCGGGTAATGGAGTGGTGTTAGAGAATTCCAAAGTAACATGGCCTTCCCATTCTGGCTCAAGTGGCGTTACGTTGACAATGATTCCACAACGCGCATAGGTTGACTTCCCTAAACAGACAGTCAATACACTTCTTGGTATTTTAAAGTTTTCAACGGTTCGAGCAAGTGCAAATGAATTCGGGGGAATGATGCAGACATCCGATTTAATATCAACAAAACTACCCTCATCAAAGTTTTTCGGATCAACTATCACCGAGTTGATATTGGTAAACACTTTAAACTCATCGGAACAACGAACATCATATCCATAACTTGAAGTACCATATGAAATCAGTTTTTCTCCATCTCTGGTTCGGATCTGGCCCGATTCAAAAGGAGAAATCATGCCCTGCTCTTCCACCATTCTGCGGATCCACTTATCTGATTTAATGCTCATATTAATTCTCTTTACGTTTTCTAACTAACAAGTTTGTTGCAGTAACTGAATTCTAACCGATCCTGAAATCATCAGTCATCAGATACTGATATATTAATTGCTTGTGGCCTGTCCAACTCTTTCAATTGGCAAAGTCCAGCTGCTACCTTGCGAGCTAATACACGATAAGACTCAGCAATCGCGCCTTGTGGTTCAGCTTCAACAGTAGGACAGCCTTCTTCAGTTTGTTGGCAGATTTGAATATCTAATGGCAACTGCCCTAATAGTTTTACAGAAGTTTCTTTGGCGAGTTTTTCGCCCCCACCTGTACCAAAAATAGCTTCTTCATGACCACAGTTGGAACAAATATGCATAGACATATTTTCAACCACACCAATAACAGGGATTGAAACCTTCTCAAACATGGCTATACCTTTTCGTGCATCTAATAAGGCTATATCTTGCGGAGTAGTCACAATAATCGACCCTGTCACAGGTACTTTCTGCGCCAATGTTAACTGAATATCACCTGTACCAGGAGGCAAGTCGACAATGAGGTAGTCCAAATCATCCCAATTAGTATCATTAATCATTTGTTGTAAAGCACCACTAGCCATAGGGCCACGCCACACTACAGCTTGATCAGGCTTTACCAAAAATCCAATAGACATGATCTGAATGCCATAACGAGATATTGGCTCCATATGTTTGCCATCTTTACTTTCTGGATACATCCCTTCTGCCCCAAACATCTTGGGTTGGCTGGGACCATAAATATCCGCATCAAGCAATCCAACCTTTGCCCCTTCCTGATGTAAAGCCAAAGCCAGATTGACCGCTGTGGTCGATTTACCCACACCGCCTTTACCGGAAGCCACCGCGATTATATTTTTTACACCAGCAATTGAACCCTGCTGCTGTGTTTGAAAAGTCTCAATTTCAGTCTTAATTTGCAATTGTACTTCATTAACACCTGAAACCGTTTCCAGTTTGGCGGTAAGCTCACTGATTAGAGAAGGTATACGACTAGCACAGGGATAGCCTAAAACCACCTGAATTTTCGCCTTACCTTCTGAAAATTCTACAGTTTTTACGCTGTTACTTGCTTGCCAGGTAGTATCAAGATAGGGATCTTTGAAATTATTGAGTAAATCTAATAAAGCTTGTTCTGTGTTATTCATGAAAATATCTTATTTAAAGGATTATTCTGGTTGCTGATGTTACTCGTAAAACAAATGGCTTCCAAGCTAAAATTTATAAGTGGTTACTGCTTCTTTCCCTGAAATACTTAAAAAGCATTGATTTTTGCTTTAATACCCCTCATTAGCTTTTCAACATAGCCTTTTTACTATGCAAATATAACATGTCATATTACATTTGCATGAACCTTTTCCCTCCTATAATCGTTTAAATACCATCACAAACAAATAATGAAACCTATGCAACAAGCTGAAATAGAATTATTAGTCATAGATGCCCAACTAGGTGACGAAAAAGCTTTTACCCAACTATGCCATTATTTTTATAAGGGTCTTATTCACTTTGCCTACAAGATTTCAGGAAACGAACAATTAGCGCAGGACGCTGTACAGAATAGCTGGCTTAAAATTGCAAAATCGTTCAAACGTATAAAAGATCCCCGATCTTTCAAAAGCTGGATTTATCAGTCGGTACGTTGGCAAACTCTCGATCTGCTAAAAAAACAGCAAAAAGAGTTAAACAAGCAATCAACCACGGATGTGGAAGAACTAATTGACAAAACACCGATAAATGGATCTGAGGAGAATAAAAACCTGCTCCATCACATCAATCAATTAGCAGAGATTGATAAACAGGCTATTCATTTATTTTATTTAGAAGAGATGTCACTACAAGAAATTAGCATCATTATTGCTGTTCCAATTGGCACGATTAAATCTCGACTTAATCGTGCCAGAAAAATATTGAAACAAAAACTTGAAATTACTCAGGAGTCATAAAATGAACATTGACGAAAAAATCAAGCAAGAATTAGAAAGCGAATCCCAAAAGCTTGAAGAATTGCTTCCTCAAGATCCAGGCCTTTTTACGATGTTACTCAATGCCTATAAAGGCTCGCTAGGTGGCTGGTTGATTTTAATGAGCCTGGTATCTTTGATCCTCGGTATAGCCATGATGTGGTCAGCCTATCAATTTTTTATTGTACAAGATTTATTTGAACATAAAATGTATTGGGGAATTGTACTTCTGTTAACAGGTATGATGGTATCAGCCATCAAAATGTGGTTCTTTATGGAAATGAACCGACAAACTACCAATAGAGAAATTAAACGTCTGGAATTGGCTATTGAAAAACTAACCGCTAAATTTCCTGGTTGAGTGTGCAAGATTTGTTTGGAACAAAGCCCAAAAGGGATCAGAGCCAGGGCGTACTTAAAAATAATTGCAAAATAGAAATTCTGTTATCCTGATGTGAGCCTAAGCGACTTGAACCTGGATCCAACTGATGAATTCAGGTTGAACATCTCTGATCATTTCAATACCTGCCAATATCCAGAACGAGCTGAACCGATACGTTGCAGTAATCCTGACTCTTGCAACACTTTTAAATTATATTTCACCCCATTCTCGCTAATAGCAGGTAGAACCTGCGCCAATTCTTTTCGGCTAGCCTGTGGATGTTGGTGTAAATAATCTAATATTGCTTGCTGATTCTGGGTAGTTTCCTTTGTAGATAACTCTAAAACTGCCTGATATATCATGGATAACATAAACTCGATAAAAACTGTCGATTCACCCTGCACGGTACTTTGCCGAATGGCCTGATAGTAATCATCTTGATATTGATGAACCAGACTTTCAACAGGTATATAAGAAAAGACTCCTTGTCACTTTAAAAGAATTAAGGCTTGCCAAAGACGCCCCATGCGGCCATTACCATCGGCAAAGGGATGAATAAATTCAAACTCATAATGGAATACACAACTTGCTACCAATGGGTGGATCTTCGTTTTGACAAGCCAACCTAATAAATCAAACATTAATTTAGGAACGCGATCCGCCTGCGGTGCCATATGAAGCACTTGCTCGCCCGACATAACACCCACGCCACCATTTCGATAATGGCCAGCGTCTTTTGCTAAACCCATCATCAGAAGTTTATGCGCTTCTAGTAAATGTTTCTCAGAGTCAATCTGCCATTGTTCGATTTGTTCATACACAGTAATGGTATTGGTAGCTTCCTGAATTTCTTTGGGGGGAGCCATAACGAGCTTACCGTCTAAGATGGCTGTGATCTGCTCTTCTGAAAGCGTATTCCCCTCAATAGCGAGTGATCCCTGAATAGTACGCATGCGATTGATGCATCGTAATTTAAGCACCTGCACGCGCTTATACTCAACCGATAAACGCCCCACAGCCTCACTAACTATCCGCAACCATTGAGAGAATTGTGTTATTGAGGGTGAATGGTGGGTTGGTGTTAGACATGCTGATCCGCGAATTCATGTTGCTTGCTTCAGAGTACAAAACCATAGCAGCTGAAACTATCACTAGCAATTAAAAGAAAGCTATTCAGACAGATTTGTTTTTGTTGCACCTGGCAACCGTTTATAACCACTTGATTATTAAGACGTATTTAAATATTTATACTCAATATTGGATCTTATCTTGCTGGATCTTATCTTGCCTGTCCTTATCTTGCCACTTTCATCACCTAAAACAACCCTTCAGCCAGCTCACAATTAACGTCATTGCTGCTACGCCTGCACTGACGATTAACATGCTGATAAGCTGTGGCGTGACTATTCCGAATACCGCGACCAGAACAAGTATTATTGCAGCTATACCCGAACCTGCCAGCAACGCGCGAAGTAGCTGACAATTTATTGGTCGACACGCCTTCCGCCATTGGTAAGCCGCACCGGCTAACAATGCAAGTAACGGAATCCCGCCCACCACAACCAAACCACCGGGTTGTGTGCCACTACCGACCAACAGTGCGGCGGTAAGCAGTATGCAAATGAACGACAGGAAGAGGCATGTTCTGTAAGCCTGCTGCCACTGGCCTGAGGCAGACGGTGCGACCTTGCCTGAATCCCCACCTAGTGCATCAACACGGTCCGCGATTTGTGCCACGTATTTACCAAACACCGGCACCCACCGATTACCTGCCGGGATAGCGCGTTCGATCCAGCGCAGGTTCGAGAGTAAACGTTGTTGTGCGGGTAACATCTCTGCTTTTTCACGCACGGGTATGGTCAACTGGAAGGAACCGATGATGTGCCGCCAATCAACCATTTGGTCTTTTTTTATCCGAAGCGGGTCGTGCTGCGACCGGACACCGGACACCTGACGAACCAACACCTTGAACACCTCACCATGTTTGATGCCTTCAGGCAGATCGATCGTCAACAGACCCGGAAAACTCCCATCCACAAACGGAATGGGCAGATAATTGATACCGCCAGTTTCGAATTTGACGGTGTGTTCATCGATCCGTTTCAGGCGATGATGGCGGTATTTTTGAGAGGCCAGTGTTAACACTTCAGTGCTGTTAATCCCCGGCAGATAAACCGTCGCCACGCTACCTTGCGGGACATTTCCCCAATCGAACATCAATTCATCGCGATCCAAAGTGGATGACGATGGTTGAATCTCGAAGGTCTGCGGCACGCGCCGCGAAAAAACCAGACCCGGATTGGCAGCCTCGACAATCGCCAGATTTCGCTGGGCCAGTTTGTCGGAGTTGGCAGGTGTCGAACCTGCTTGTGCCGGTGCGGGCACAAATGCGATTTCCGCCACCAGACATTGATGTTCATTACGAATATGCTCTTGAATAGGTTGGCGGTTGGAGGTGTATGGGCCGTCAAGATTGCTCGATGGAAATTGTAAAGGAAACTGCGGTTGGAGTTGATTGATATCCAGCCAGCAAGCAAAGTATTGTGACACTTCCGCACCGCTGGTGTCTTTCGCGATCGTTTGCACGTTGGGAGCATCGGTCTGTGCGGTCATGCCGGTTGTGGTCGAATTGACGCGGGGCTCGGCGAAACACGGTATGGATGTTACATCGTTACTTTTCTTGCCCAGCAGCGGCACAACCCGGTTGCCGGACTGGTAACGACGGTAGCCGGTTGCCTGGTTGTATTCGACCGAGGATGTAGCCCAAGGAAACATCCGGAAGAAAACCCGAACCTCATCCGCATCAGTGACTGCCGAGCGGTAACGCACTTTGGCGACAGCGAAGTTATAGACCGCCACCCCGCCCGCTGTTTGCGAAAGCTCCAGACGGGAGGTTTGCTGATCGGTCGAGATACTCTCGAACGTCTGCCCCGCAGTATTGTTATTCAGGTTGGTGATCACCTGGGTGATAAAGGCATTCGGGTTGGAAGCCATGTTTGCACCGAAGCGCGACTCCCCGGCCTTGATCTGAAACACGCGCAGATCCGTACTTAACCACGAGACCGAACCATCGATCTCGTAAGGATTCTGCTGCTGGATAAGATAGAGGGTTCCGCTGCCGACTTCGGTGTCCATCGTGGCTTGCAGAGTGATGGTACGTCGAGGTTGGGTAAAGCCACTGATGTTAGTGAAGTCGATGTGGTAAACCCAGGTCAGGCGCTGGCGACGGTTGAGGTGTGTGGGATACTCGAATTCAATCCGTTCTGCCGTGATCGTCATGCCCGGCACACTGGGTGAGATGGTGAACGTGGGCTGAAACTGCATGGCAGGTGAAGTAAATCCCAACTGGTCGGGACTGAAGCCGTCGAGTACCACGTAAAACGCGTCACTGATGCTGGCCGGGCTGCCACTTAATAACATCGCCTCGACTTCGTCATCGGAAACAGTATTGCGATCCATGATGAAAAAAAGATCTTTGATACAGCTATACGGTGGCGGTCCATATTGAAGGCAGCGGGATTGCAATATATCGCGATAGTATTGCATGCCGCTCTGCGCCTGCGCATCGGTCGCTGTGGTATTTGAAACCGGATTATAGGTTGTCCAAGGGAGCGCCGTTAAACTTGCACTGGGATCATTTTGCAATGCTTTCCAATCGGCTTCCGATATTGGCGCTGTTGAGAGTGAGGGATCAATCACTTGTTTTTCATCACCACCTGGCAGCGAGACCATCAAGGTCGGCGCAATATGCCAGCCCCAGCCCCAAGGCAAACGGCAGTCGGGGTGATTCGGAACAAAAGGATCGAGCCTAGCTCCGGCACCAGCCCTGATATAAATTTTCTCTGGATCTTCCGGTGGCGAGTAATCCCGCATGTCATAGGCCATCAGGTGTGCCCGAATCCAGCAGCCATCGTCGGGAAACTTAAATGGTATGCAGGTCGAACTGGGATTACAGGGTACGCAGGTCTGCACGCTCATGTCGTTGAAGATGTCATCGGCGCGTTCAGGCGTTACAGGTGGATCCGGGGCCGGGGTCAGAGGCGGACCAGAGGGACTACTGAGATCGCCTGCTGGCATTCGAACATCGATGATCTCCAGATCATCCAATGTACTGGTGATCAACCGCTCGGAGCTGTCATCCAGTGCAGCTTGCAGACTGTCGCGCATGGCGTCAAAGTTCGGATCGGATTTAAGTACGGCGTGAATGGCTGAGGACGGCTGAAGATGAACCAACAAATTGTCTCTTTCATCTGCTTCTAACAATTCGACCGTAAACACACGCGGGACTAACACCTCCGTGATAACACGGGTCTCATCATCAATCTCGACGTAAATCGGCTGACTGGCCTGCGCCTGCTTATCGATTATGTAAGCCCAGTGCGCGGAAAGCGGGTCTTTCAAATCCAAACTGCCCGTTTGACCCGATTTGAAATGTACAGTCACTTTCTTGGGCAGAACCTCTATCGGTTTGGCTATCCAATCTTCTCTAGTGGGAGAAAAACTACGGACGCCATCAATCAGTTTTCTTTGCCCATTCATATTGTCACCTCCGTAAATATGTGCTGCGTTTGTTCATGCAACACATAACGTTGAGCTCAGGGGCAAGCAGGATTTGCAGCACTGAACTTTGATTTACCTGTGATTTTGGCAGCAAGATTGAACTCCAGAAAACCGCGCTGCCTGCTTGTCCCTTGTAGCGTGTTGTTATGTTAGTATATTATTTATTTTGTTGTTTACAAATGAATCTATTTCTAACAACTCCGCACAGAGATCTAACCTTCTACCTACAAAACTTTCTTCTTTTATCTTACTGAGCTCTCTTAATCTTTTGTATATATTGAATGTTTTTTTATCAATGATGCCTAAAGATAATGAGATATCAGTTAGTTCGTCAGAATGCGGGAGTGAGTGCCAGTTTGTTATTTTTTGCTGATCGATAAAAAGTGAACACACATAATCATGAAGTATTCTTGATAAATTCTTAGCCCAAATTACCACACAATCATTTAACTTCACTTCTTTTTGATGGTATGTCTTTTTGAATGTAGTTGACAGGTTGCATTTAGCTATATGCGCTAAAACTTTTGATACAAAATCATTTTCGTTATATAAAATCTCTCCATACTTAAAAATTGGATAGTATAAAAATAGATCGACATTGTTATTTAATAAAAGCCAAAAGTAATTTTCTAAAAACCAACAATAGTCATAGCTTTTAATCTTATGTCCCACATTCCGCAGCAGAGAATTCATTAAAAACAAATATTGTAAGAGAAAGATCACAACAAGAATAGTCAATCGATCACAAGATAATTGGTCGATAGATCAAAACCATCAAATGATTTTTCTGAGATAATGTATATATT